>WFMB01000005.1 GCA_009177185.1 Bacteroidales bacterium | reverse complement strand
CCACAATTCAGGCTACCGTTGCCTGAAGCACTTCTATCTGGAAAAAGTCTGCAAACACCTGCGTCATCTTTTNCCAGGGNGGTGNNATACAACCGTTTTGTGGNGCNTCAAAAACGNAGTCCNCNNCATCGGTCNGNCGATGTCGGGGACTCCGATTGGTCGATGTCGGGGACATCGATTTTTGGGGTGTTGAAGCGTGCTGTTTGGAATGTTGCGTGACCACCTGTATTTTTATCGGGTCAGCGAGAATTTCATGCTTACGCCAAAGTCGGCAGTGATGGTGGGGTACGACGATTGTGACACCAGCGGGGTGTTCTTCTGCCAGTCAAGGAAACCGGAGAGGGTCAGAAGTCGGCTGAAGGTGTAGTCGGCTGATATTGCCATCTTGTAGGCGGTGGAGCCGCTTGTGGCAGTGGTCACAGCCGTTTGGATGTTGCGGTTCAGGGCATTCTGCAAGCGGTAGGAGAAGTCGGCACGGATGTTCAGGTCGTGGCTCACCCCTCGGGTGCGTGCGCTGGTGCGGCTGCTGGTGTCTTGCTTGTCCTTGGCGTTCTTGCTCTTGGCTCTCGTCTTTCTGCCGTCGATGCTCTGGATGGACTTTGCGCCGAAGAGGTTCAGGTCCTTGATTTTGTAGCCCATGCCCACCACGATGTCGTTGGAGAAGTTCTCTGTCAGCGTTACACTCGTCATCGAGAGGTTCAGGGTGCGTGTCTTGCGATATTCCATCTTTGCCGTCATGCCGCTGTTGAACGACATATCGACACCGATGAGGGGCGAGAACGTCTCGTTGAGGCTGATGGTCGATACGTTGTACATGGAGCTGGGGATTGGGTTTCCCGTGGTCACGTCCTTGACGAAGCCCCAGTCGCCCATATATTCCATGAAGTTCGAGTAGGAGTTGTAGGCACCGACCGAATACACGCTCTTGTAGGCGTGGTTGATGTTGAAACTCTTGAAGTGGTCGGCAAACCATGGCGAGAGTTTCGTCAGACCACTGTACTTCACGCTCCAGTTGGGCATCATCCGTGCCAAGGCTGGGAAGATGTCGAGCGGTGAGGAAAGTGGGCTTCCGCTGCAGTAGGCGGTGAGGAATGCGGGCACCATCACGTCGGCAGAGTATTGCTCGATGTGTCCGTTTTCGGGGTTGTAGGCCTTGCCTGCCCATTCTTCGCCAGCAGCGGTGGGGTAGGTGTATGATGTGTATTGCTTCTCCAGCCTGTTTTGGACGATGGGCAGGTTGTTGAGGAACTGCTGGAAGTGGCGTGAGCGGTAGTTGTTGTTGATGTTGCCACCTGATTCAAAGGCTGACCCGATGGAGATGACCGTCATCGAGAAGCTGCCGCTTTGGGTGGTTGGCATGCCGTCGTACATGAACTGCACGCGCTTGGTCTTGTTCACCGTCCTACTGGCGGTCAGGTCTATCTTGAAGTCCTTCACAGGCTCCACCATGGCTCTCAGTTGCAGGTCTTCCATGTTGGCGGTGGTGGCAGGAGTGGTGATGTGGCTGTTGTCCTGCATCAGCCAGCCGTTGCGGGCAGCCTTCTTGATGTAGCCGTCGCCCACAGCACCGAAGGCGAAGTCCAGACCTGGTGAGAGCATGCCATCCACGCTCTTCTGACCGAATGCGTCACCCACTTGCGTGCTGAAACCGGGCAGTGTGAGGGCGTATGTGTTGCGGTAGGCGAGGCTCAGATTGCGCACGCTCATCAGTCCTCGTGCCACCACTTGTGCAGTCTTGTACCATGAGGCATTCTCCAGTGGCTCTTTTGCCACCACCGAAATTTTTACGGGGATGGTGTCGTGGCTCTTCACCTTGATGGTGTTGGCGTCGGTCTTCTTGTAGGAGAGGTTGTAGGTCTTGCCGCCTTTGGTCGTGGCGCGAACGATGAGGCGTTTCGAGTTCTGACCGTGTTTCACTTCGATGTCTGTTGAGTCGTTCAGCACAATCTCCTGCGTGAAGCCTTTGGTCTTCTTGCCCTTGCTGGCATCGGCTTGTGTGTTTGAGGCGTTCTCCTTGCTGTCTTTCCCGCCCTTTGTGTCCTTGGTTTTCGTATTTCTGTTGGCGGTGTTGCGCTTGCTTTGCGAGTTGCGGCTGTTGCTCGCGAAACGTTTCTCTGCATCAGCCAAGAACTTCCATTTCTTGTACAGCGTCTCCATGTTCATCTTGCCGTTGATGTTGACGGTGCGCTGCGTGCCAATGGTGTTGCCTAAAGAAGTGCCATCCTCCAGCTCCGTGCCGCGTGTCCAGTTGTAGTTGGCGTTGTAAGTGCCATCGGCTGTCATCCAGTCGAGCAGCGGAATCTTGTTCAGGGGCACTTGGTACGAGCCGTTGAAGGTGCTCTTGTAGGTCAGCGGACGACCGAACGACTTCAAACTTCTGACGACGGAATCCTTCCAGGCATCGTATTCGTCGGGGTAGAGGCTCTTGTTCACCACCGTGTTAGGCTCTTCAATCTCGGCGTGTGTGGATGAGGTCCACGACATCTTTAAGGCTTTGAAAATGTCCCACTTCACGGTTAAGTCGCGATTCCACAAGATGAGGTCGGAGAAGGAGACAGGCAGCTTTGTGTCAGCGTCGATGTCGCGCTCCTGAAACTCATAGTAGTTGCGTGTCAAGTCGGTGTTGAAGGCGATGCTCTGTGGCAGCCACTGCAGGTTTTGTGCCTTCAAGATGTCCAGCCACTTCGACTTGCCTTTCACGTTCTTGAATGGTTCCCAAGCCTTGTATTTGGGCGAATAGTTGTAGCTCAGGTTCAGCTTCCAGTTCTCCTCGTTCTCATACGTAGTGGTCTCGCCTGTCTTGTATCGTTGGCTGTAGCTGTAGCTGAAAGCGAAGTTGGCTGGGTCGTAGGGCATGGGCTTGCGGCTTTGTACGCTTGAACGCCAATTGCTCATCGAGAAATTCTTGTTCTTCACCACAGTCTCTGTCAGGTCGCTCAGCGAGTCGCGGGCTGCCGAAGTGGTACACTCGTCCAAGGCATCCTTCAGCAGCATGTCTGTGTCGAATGGGTTGTACTTGGGCGACAGCTTCTGCCATGAGTATGAGTAGTAGAGTGGCAGGTTCATTTTCCATTTCTCGGGGAAGAACTTGCCTAACTCAATCTGCGTGGTGATGCCCCACTCGTAGAGGTTGTCGTTCCGACGGTCGTTCACACCGTCTTCCAAGCCTCCGAATCCTGCGGTTTCCACATGGCCCGTCACGTTCACAGAACCCAAGTCGGACAGTTGCACGTTCAAATTGCCTTGTGCCGCCCAACCGCCGTCGTTCGTGTAGTCCTGCATGCGGAGTTCGTTCACCCACACTTCCACACCGCCTGTCTTGCGACCGTTGTTGCGCACGCCAATCATCATGGTCTTCACCTCGCCCAGCGACGGGTTGCCAATGATGCTCACCTTGTTGTTTGGGTTGTTCTGGTCGTAGGTGTAGTACAGCTCCGTATAGCTCGCCTTGCCCGCAGTCTTGTCCTTGTTACGGCTGTGTTTCAGGTTGGTGAAGAGGGAGAAGTCGATGTCGAGCATGTTCTCCGCAGGCCATACCGCTTGACATCCCTGTATGGTGTAGGTGTCGTAGCGTCCCGCTGGAGTCAGTTTCAGTGGAATCTCGTACTCATAGTAGTTGCTCTTGTAGTCGCTGCCTATGCGCACGAAGATGCTCATCTGGTTGTCTTGCAGTTCGGTGTCCCCTTCCAGCGCATTGGCATGCACGAACATCTGTAAGTGCCTGTAATGGCGGAAGTCCATGTTCATGGTCTTATACACAGCCCTTGCGTCGCCTGTGGCAAGATTCTCCACAGTCAGTGCCAATGCCTGTTCGTTGTCTTGCGTGAGTTGTGGCTGCGAAGGGTCGAGCACACGAGTGATACCTGGAGGCAGCACATAGTTGACAGGGGTCTTGTCGTTGTTCTCTTCAATGTTCACAGCCGAGGGAACCAAGGTGCCGCTCACGCTGGGCTTCTCGCCAGTGTAGAGTGTCTGGGTGTAGTTGCGCCATTCGCCAGCCACAAGGTCGAGGTTTGCCAAACGCACCACGATGGGCTCTTCAAAGCCCGTCATGTACATACGCATGAATCGGATGCNTGAGAAGTCGCTGATGTTGCCTTCCTTTCCNTCATATTCCTCTNCGGGNATGCGGAACTGATACCATGTAGCACTCTCCTTCTCGCNGTTGCGCAGACCCACCGAGGTTTTGCGTGCATCCACGATGAAGTTCCGTCCCACCACCATGTCTTCAGGGCGCAGACTAATGTGGTACTCGAAGAAGTTCTCGTATTCGTTCATCGTGTAGTCCAAGTTCACGTCTTCCGCATCGGGCTGGCTCTTGTAGGCTGTTGAGTAGCTTTCGCCCGATTCGCTGGTGTTGGGCGAGTTGCCTTGCGGCGAGTTGATGCGTTTGTAGCGATCCAGAATGGAGGTGCGGGCGGCATCGAAGTCACTGCCACGGAAGTAATGGTAGTCGTCGCCCGCAGGGTCTTCATAGATGGGGTCGTAGGCAGTTGCCGTCACCTTGCTCTTCATGGTGTTCAGGTAGTCGGCATAGACGCCAAAGGTGCGTTCGTCCCTGTTGTCAAGACCATTCAGACCGATGTCTTGGCGTTGGCGTGCGCCGCTTTCGTTAGAGAAGGAATAGACCACCGACTTCTCGCTGGGCACGCGTCCCCAAACCGTTTCGGTATAGGTGGAAGCGGAATTGACGGGCATGCCGCTCTCGTAGAACTTCTTGCCATCTTTCAGGACATCTTCGCTGATGTCGCCCAAGTTGATGTAGAAGTCGCCACCATAACGGCGGTCGTCCTTCGTGTAGATGAAGGGGTCGAGCATCCAGAACTCAATGTACTGCACATTGCTGGTTTCAAAGTCGCTTGTGTCAATCTTGCGCATCATGCCACCCCAACGCTTTTTCGGGTCGTTCAGCTGTGCGTTCTCGTCCACGTCTGTGTCGAGGTTGTACGGACCGCGCTCACGGGGGTAGTAGGCCATGTTCAGGATGTCCAGCGTGTTGCTCTCGCCCATGTTCGTCTCGCGATTCGGATATACTTCTCGTATATAGACCTCGCGGACGTAATGGTTCGAGAGCTGTTCAAGGTCGTTCTTGATGTGGGGCGGTGTGAGCGACGAGGAGCGTCGTGTGAAGATTGGGTCGATGTTATACCAAGCCAGTCGGGCGCGGTTGTAGCCGTACTTCACATCGTTGGTCAGTTTGCCGTATGGCAGGTGTGAGGGCGTGGAGGAGAGCATCCAGTCCTTGGGGTTGCTCACGTCAATCGGGGTCTTTGTGTTCTCGAAGTCGTCCAGATAAGAGGCGTTGCCCTGTGTGTCGTGAGCCGTGCCTGCATCCAGCTGGGCGTATTCGCCTGTGAACGAGATGCTCGATGGCGCGGTGAGTTCGAGGAAGGGCAGTTTGTCCAGCAGGTTAGTCAGCCACTGCGAGTTCTGCTTCCAGTTCATGTGGAGCCCCCACAGCGTGTTGTTCAGCGGTTCAGCCCCCATGCTGACTTTCGATGTCAGCGGTTTCTCGCTCACTTTCATCCATGTGCCGCCCAGGTTGAAGTTCTTCGAGAAGTCATACTCCCAATTCAAGCCCAGCATCGTCTTGCGCATGGTGGAGAAGTCCGCTTGGTCCTCCAGGCTGACGCTCACGTTCGTACCAGCGTCGATGATGCTCTGGTTGATGATGGTCACCACCCCACTGGCGTAATCGACCGTGTAGTCGCTGCCCTCGGTGAGTGTCACGCCACCGGCCGTCACCGTCACCGAACCTTGCGGAATGTAGCTGTAGCCATCAGAGAGGCGAATCACGCTGCCGTTCGATGCCTTGTACTCGCCCACCAGCGAGAACTTGTTCTTCTCCGCCACCTGTTTCGCCACGGTCTTGGTCGAGTCGTAGAGTTCATCGTAGCAGTATTTGTCGGCAATGGCATCGTTGCCAATCTTCTGTCGCAGCCAGTCGCCGAACGGTTCCACCACGGGGAAGATGACGCGGCCTGTCTGCGATTGGATGGTGTATCCTTCCACAAAGTCAAACTTGCCGTTCGGATTCGTCTTGTCGTGGTCGTCCAAGCGGTCCAGGTTCATCATCTTCAACAGGGTGGTTTGCTTGAACATCTCTTCGGGGATGTAGTTCAGGTTCACGCCCGTAGTGTCGCTCATGTACTTGATGTCCAGTTTGAACTTCTCTTTCTGCACCGACTGGGCGTTCAGGCTGTACACGTTCTTCATCATCAGCCTCCAGTTGGCGATTTGGGGCGAATTGCTGGTGTTTTTCAACAGCTTCACGAACAATGCCTTGTCGTTGTCTTTCAGGTCGGCTGAGAACTCGCCCACCTGATAAGTCTGTCCGTTGTAGGTGTATTCGTATGCCACAGCCAGCACCTGATTGGGTTGCAAGGGCGACTTGAGGCTGATATAGCCCAGATATTGGTTCAGCGTGTATTCCGACGAGGACAGCAAACGGGCGTTCTCCACTTTCTCATACTCTATTCCACCCTGCATCACGCCGTCCAGCACCGTGCTCGTCTGGTCCATGTTGCGGGCGTCATCGTATGTGTTGACCATGTTGGAATACAGCATATTGCTGGCGTTGTCGGGATTGGCGATGCCGCCATTGAGCCATGTGGCATTGCCCACCTTCGATTGCTCTGCCAAATCCACCAAGCCGATGATGTTGCGTGTGTTCTCCGTCGCGCCCCCCGTGTTTGTCTCCCACACTTCAATGCGGTTGATGGTGATGCCGTTCATGATGTTGGGCAGCGTAGAGCAAGACTTGTCGTAGGTGTCATGGAAATAGTGCGCCAAGAAGAAGTGGCGGTTCTCGTCGTAGTTGTAGGCCTGAATGTCGAAGGTGGACAGCTGGCTGCCGCCTTGGCTGGTGACGGTCTTCGACTTTGACTTCTTCTGGCTCACGACGGTCTGTAGTTTCAGACGTCCGAACTGCAAGTCGGTCCTGATGCCGAACAGCGAGCTTGACCCTCTGATGAGGCTTGAATTGGTGGGGAACGTGATGTTGCCCGCCTCCACCAGCTTCACAATCTCGTCTTCCTTGCCTTCGTAGCTCAGTTTCAGATTCTTAGAGTCGAAGTCGAAGGTGGCCTCCGTATTGTAGTTGATGTTGAACTCCATCTTGTCGCCCACCTTCGCGTTCACGCTGGCATTGATTTTTTCGTCAAAGTCAAACGCCTTCGTGGTGCGGTTGCGTTCTGCCATCGAGGGGTTGTCAACGAACTTGTAATTGTAGCCAAACTTCAGTTCTGCGCTACCTTGGGTGCGAAGCTGCACACCGCCAGGACCGAAAATCTTTTCCGCCGGACCTAAGTCGAAGTGCATATCCGAGAAGTCGAACTTCTCCTTTCCTTTCGTGACGAACAGCGAGTCGTTTCGTGTCTTGAAATACTTGCTAAACGACTGCTTTTCCGACCATTGCAGATACTCCGTCGGGGTCAGCATCCACGGCTGGCTCAGAAAATCGTCGCCCAGCCTCGTGCCCACCTTGTAGTAGCCCGTCTTCTCGTCATAGACAGCCGTGTCGGGTCGCAGATTCTCGGGCGTTCTCAAATCCAGCGCATACTCCTCTCCGTGCAGTTCCTGCGGATGGTCAGTCTTGCGCACCTTCACCGTGTCGGCCACAAACACATTGGATGACAAGAACGCATGGCTATTGCTTACCTCTGCAATAGCGCTTATGCTCGTCATCACCAGTAAGATATATATAATATTCCGAAGTGTCTGCTTCAAAACCGTTCTTCTCTGTTGCAGGGGCCAGAGTCCCTTCTTACATGTATTCCATTTGAAGAAACGTAGGAATCGCCACATTATTGTATTTATAGCGCAGAAAATGTGTGTTTGTCCGTGCTTCCTGCGTCTTGTTGTGGCATTATCTTGTTTTGTCATACGTCGCCACCGTGCGCGTATTATTTCGCGCACCCTGCGTGAAATAATACGGACACCCTGCGCATGTTATTTCGTGCAGGGTGTCCGTGTTGGGTGGTCAAAGGTGTGCGACCTTCGTTGCTTCTCGTTCGTGTCGAGAGTGCCGCTTTGTCAGCGCGCTCATAACATCTTGAGGGCGAGCTTGATGACCTTTTCGACAGGGGCGGAAGGCTCGTCCTTGAGGATGGTTTTGACCGTCTTGGCGACGGGGGCAGGGGGGAAGCCGAGCATCTTGAGGGCTTCGCAGGCCTCGCCGTAGATTTCGCTGTTGGCGATGGAAGGTGCTGCGCTGTCGCCCGACGGAGAGACGGTCTCGATGCCGATGGAGGCAACCTTGTCGCGAAGCTCCACGATGATGCGTTGTGCGGTCTTCGCGCCCAGCCCCTTGACGGTCTTGAGCATGCGTTCGTTGCCTTCCATGATGAGTCCTGCCAGTTCGGGAGCGGAGAAGCTGCTGAGCATGGTGCGTGCGGTGTTGCCACCCACGCCGCTGACGCTGATGAGCAGGAGGAATAGCTCACGCTCCTGCTTGGTGGCGAAACCGAAGAGAGTCCATGTGTCTTCGCGGATGGACTCATGCACGAAGAGTCGTGCTTCGCTCTTGCCTTGCAGGGCAGTGTAAGTGTTGAGGGAGATGTTGAGCAGATACCCCACGCCATGGGCTTCGAGCGTGGCTTGGGTGGGGGTGAGTTCGTCAAGGATGCCTCGGATATAGTTAATCATGAGTGGTATGGTTTTGCGGGTTGTTGTTGCGGGCTGACAGGGCGCGGAAAGCTTGTCGGTCCTGTAAGACTGTGGTTTAGATGGGACGGGTTATCTCTTTGAGCCAAGCCTTGTGCTCCTCGTCCAGATGCGGAGCAAGACGGTCATAAACGGTCTGCTGGTAGGCGTTGAACCACTGGCGCTCTTCCTCGGTGAGCATCTCCACAAGGATGGGAGCGGTCATGACGGGGCAGAGGGTGAGCTGCTCGAACGTGTAGTAAGGACCGTAGGTGATGCCGTCGGTGGCTGGGACGACCAGCATCGTGTTCTCGTGGCGCACGCCGTGGCTGCCTTCGATGTAGATGCCAGGCTCGTCGGTGATGGTCATGCCTGGAAGGAGGGGAGTGGGTCGCCACTGCATACGGAACTGGTGGAGGTCGATGGCCTCATGCACCGACATGAACTGCCCCACGCCATGCCCCGTGCCATGCAGGTAGTTGATGCCGTGTTTCCACATGGCTTCGCGAGCCAGCGTGTCGAGCTGAGTGCCGCAAGTGCCTTTGGGGAAGACGGCAGAGCCAAGGCGAATCCAGCCTTTGAGCACGAGGGTATAGTCGCGCCGCATCTCTTGGGTGAGTGGTCCGAGTGGGATGGTGCGGGTGATGTCGGTCGTGCCGTCAAGGTACTGACCGCCCGAGTCGATGAGCAGGAGTCCTTCGGGCTTCACTGGGATGTCCGTCTCTGGAGTGGGGTCGTAGTGTACGATGGCTCCGTGGTGCGCGTAGCCCATGATGCTCTCAAAGCTAACGCCTTTGAACAGGGGTTGCTCTGCGCGGAACGCTTCCAGCTTCTTGGACAGGGACAGCTCGGTTTGGTCTCCTTTGGGCACGTTCTCAAGTGTCCATTTCATCCACTTGACCATCGCCACGCCGTCCTTCTCCATCGCATGACGGAAGCCGCGGATTTCTGTCTCGTTCTTGAAGATGAGCATCTGCTCCACCACGCTGTCTTTGCGGATGGGGTTCTTGATGGCGGAATAGATGGCGTGGTTGGCCTTCTCTGGCTGCACATAGACGGGCAGGTGGAGAGTTTGAAGGTCGGTGGCGATGTCGCCGTACTCGCGGATGCTCACGCCTTCGCCCTGCAGATAGTCAGCTACTTCGGGCGTGACTTTTTCCTTGCATATATATAATATGGTATCGGTCGGTGTGATGAGCACGTAGCCGAGCACAAAGGGCGTGTAGCGCACGTCGTCGGCACGGAGGTTGAGTGTCCATGCCACTTCTTCAAGGCTGGGCAGCACGATGGCGTTCTGCCCAATCTTCTCGCGGATACGCTGAATCTTTGAGGCAGCACTTTCTCCTGCATACTCCATCCTTTGTATGAAGGCTTTGCTTTGTGGGATGGCGGGGCGTTCCGCCCAAATCTCCGCGTATGGGTCGCGGTCGGTGCGGAGGGTGAGGCCGAAGGCTTTCAGTTCGTTCTCCATGCCCTCCACGTCGGCAGCGGTGTCCACCCAGCCGTCAACCGCCACAACGCTGCCTTGGGGAAGCACTCTGCCCAGCCACTCGGTGATGGTGGGCGTGCCCTCAATCTTCTCCTTCATCAGTTCGATGCCGGTGTCTGCCAGCTGTTCTGCGGCTTGGATGAAATAGCGTGAATCCGTCCAGAGGGCTGCCTTGTCTCGTGTGACCACGGCGGTGCCAGCTGAACCTGTGAAGCCCGTGAGCCAGCGACGTGACTTCCATCGTTCTGGCACATACTCGCCAGCGTGTGGGTCGGTGCTGGGCGTGATGAAGGCGCTGATGCCTTCGCGTTGCATGAGGTCTCGCAGGGCCTCTATCTTTTCGGTTGTTTTCACTATGTGTAATGATTGGTCGTTAAACGTGCGTGTGAACGCTATAATTTGTCCACAAAGATATATGTTTTGGAGTAAAATTGAAAGTCTTTCTTTGGAAAAGATAATTTTTTGTTAGATTTTTTGTTGTTTTTGTGGAAAAAGTCTAACTTTGTGCCCGAAATCGAAAAACTCGGATACGGAGCACCGCTTTCGGCACTTGGTTTTTAGGAGCTTTCGGAGACACGTTCCGTATAGAGAATAGAACAACGGACATTATTATTAAATAACATTAAACAACGTTTCACAATGGACGCAAACAAAGTATTGGAAGACCTGAAGCGTCGCTTTCCAAACGAGCCTGAGTATCATCAGGCGGTAGAAGAAGTGCTTAGCACTATCGAAGACGAGTACAACAAGCACCCAGAGTTCGACAAGGTGAACCTTATCGAGCGTCTCTGCATTCCAGATCGTGTATATCAGTTCCGCGTGACTTGGATGGACGACAAGGGTCAGATTCAGACCAACATGGGCTACCGTGTGCAGCACAACAACGCCATCGGTCCCTACAAGGGCGGTATCCGTTTCCACAGCTCTGTGAACCTCGGCATCTTGAAGTTCCTCGCATTCGAGCAGACTTTCAAGAACTCACTCACTACGCTCCCTATGGGCGGTGGCAAGGGTGGTTCCGACTTCTCTCCCCGTGGCAAGAGCAACGCGGAGGTGATGCGTTTCTGCCAGTCTTTCATGCTTGAGCTTACTCGCCACATCGGTCCTGACGTGGACGTTCCTGCTGGTGACATCGGCGTAGGCGGTCGTGAGGTTGGCTTCATGTTCGGCATGTACAAGAAGCTCACTCGCGAATACTCTGGTGTGCTCACAGGTAAGGGCATTGAGTTCGGTGGTTCGCTCATCCGTCCTGAGGCAACTGGTTATGGCACAGTGTACTTCCTCCGCGCCATGCTGAATACCAAGGGCGACAGCATTGAGGGCAAGAAGGTGCTCATCTCTGGTGCTGGTAACGTGGCACAGTACGCTGCCGAGAAGGTTCTCCAGCTGGGCGGTATCCCAATGACCATGTCTGACTCTAACGGCTACATCTACGACCCAGAGGGTATCGACCGCGCTAAGCTCGACTACATCATGGAGTTGAAGAACGTATATCGTGGACGCATCAAGGAGTATGTTGATAAGTATCCTTCTGCCAAGTATGTGGAGGGCGCAAAGCCTTGGTTTGAGAAGGCCGACATCGCTCTGCCTTGCGCAACTCAGAACGAGCTGAACGAGGAGGCTGCAAAGGCACTCGTTGCCAATGGCGTTATCGCTGTGGCTGAGGGCGCAAACATGCCTTCTACTCCAGGCGCAATCCGTGTCTTCCAGGAGGCTAAGATTCTCTACTCTCCTGGTAAGGCTTCTAACGCTGGTGGTGTATCAGTGTCAGGTCTCGAAATGTCTCAGAACTCAGAGCGTCTGTCTTGGTCAGCTGAAGAGGTTGACGCTAAGCTCCTCTGGATTATGGAGAACATCCACGAGAACTGCGTGAAGTACGGCACAGAGGCTGACGGCTATGTAAACTATGTGAAGGGTGCCAACGTGGCAGGCTTCATGAAGGTGGCTAAGGCTATGATGGCTCAGGGCATCGTGTAAGGCGAACATTGCAGATATAAACTGAATTTGAATGGATAAAGGCNCACAAAGTTTCATGCTTGTGCGCCTTNTTTCGTGTCAATCTNNGTCAATACGNTTTGTTGAACCTTACAAAATGGAAACCTGCAATGGCATTTGATTACAAAAAAGAATACAAGGAGTTCTACCTGCCTAAGGCTAAGCCGAGTGTGGTGGAACTGCCCCTTATGCGCTACATCGCAATCTGTGGTTCGGGCAATCCGAACGAGGCGGAAGGGGACTATCAACGTGCAATTCAACAGCTTTTCACTGTGGCTTACACGTTGAAGATGAGTTACAAGACCGATTACCGCATAGAGGGCTTCTTTGAATATGTCGTGCCGCCCCTTGAAGGTCTGTGGTGGCTCGGCAACGACGCCAGTTCCGACTTCACGGACAAGTCGGCTTACCGATGGACTTCCATGATTCGTGTGCCAGATTTCATCCAACAGAAAGATGTCGATTGGGCAAATCTTGAAGTCCGTCGCAAGAAGGGCATGGATTGTTCAGGGCTGGAATTGATGGACTTGGAAGAAGGTATGTGCGCACAGATAATGCACATTGGACCTTATGATGCAGAACCAGGGTCACTTGCTTTGCTCGACCACTTCATTGAGTCGAATGGCTACACCAAGGACCTCACGTCGCTTCGTCGTCATCATGAGATATACCTCTCCGATCCGAGAAGATGTTCGCCTGACAAACTTAAAACCGTGCTACGTATTCCGATAGCCACCAAGTGAGGTGTGAAGTGCATGAATGGAGGTCGTGGAATACCTCCTCAGAAATACCCCCAAAATCGATGTCCCCGACATCGGTCAATCGGAGTCCCCGACATCGACCGACCGATGTCGGGGACTCCGATTTTGGGACACAGGAAGCAGGGCCGTGTTTCGGTGCGGTGCGCTTGCTTTTTGTGCTTGTATGCTTGGTTGTTATGAAAAAACGCTGTAACTTTGTGGCTGAATCAGTTTGTTAGATATGCTTGTATGATGGAAAGGCTTATGAAAAGAAAACTATTGCTGGCAATGCTGGCACTTTTTGCCTTTGGGGCTTCGAAGGCGCAGGAATGGATGAACGTGCATCGCCACTACGACGGGGAGTCATGGCTCATCCCCTTGCGGATTGACCAGTTCTCGCAGTTCGACTTCACGGAGAACGGGGAACGTATGCGTGGATACACGCAGAAGAAAGACAGCTCGGAGCTGGTGGTACCGTTCAGTGTCGAATACATCGACAGCCTCACGTTCTCGTCCGACCTGACCGATGAGGAGAAGGGGCACAATAAGTATCGGGTGTTCACCATGAACATCACCACGGAGGATGAGGCGGCAATTGTGGAGAAGGAAACGTGGATTGACTGCCACATTGCCATCGACGGCAAAGGGGAGTACTCGAACTATTCGGGCACGGGGCGCATCAGAGGACGCGGCAACTCCAGCTGGCTGTACTACAAGAAGAAGCCCTACAAGTTGAAGCTCGACACCAAGAGCAAACTGCTGGGGTTGGAGAAGGCGAAGAATTGGAACCTGCTGTCCAACTATCGCGANGTGACNGACATGATGAACGTCTTTGCCTTTGAGACGGCTCGCTGGATGGGNATGNCGTTCANTAACCATACGCGTTTCGTGGAGGTGTTCCTCAATGGTGACTATGTGGGTGTCTACCAGTTGACCGAGAAGGTGGAGATAGGCAGCAACCGTGTCAACATCGACGAGGAGGGAGGCGTGCTGTTGTCGTTCGACCAAGATGACGGTCCTGCGCTGAGTCCCGATGCGACTGACAACTTCTGGAGCGAAGTGTATAGCTTGCCCCTGTGTGTGAAAGAGCCGGAGGACTTGACGCAAGAGCAGATGGATGCCATCAAGGCAGACTTCGCCGTGCTGGAACGGGCTGTGAAGGCGCGCGACTATGCGGCGGTGAACGAGCTGATGGACATTCCCTCCTTTATCAGCATCTTGCAGCTGCACGAGTTCCTCTACAACGTGGAGATTGATGCGCCACGCAGCCTCTACCTCTACAAGGACAAGGGCGGTAAATACACCTTTGGCCCTGTGTGGGATTGGGACGCTGCCTACGACTTTGACTGGAGCAATTGGACGGAGAACCATACTTACTTTGCTAACTACAAGGAACTGATTTATGGCAGAGACCCCCTGAAGGCAACGGGGGCGAACTACCAAATCAATAAGTTCTTCCGCGACCTGTTTGGCGACGAAACCTTTGTGGCGCAGTACAAGCAGGCGTGGGCAAGCGTGAGCGATGACATCTACCTGCGCAACTGGGAGGAGATTCAGCGGTATGTAGCCGAGCTGGACAAGGGAGCATACGCTCGCGATGTGGCGCGGTGGCCGCTGAAGAACCCTAATTGGTGGGAGACCGACTATGTGGTGCAGGACGAACTTGAGAAGATGTCCACATGGCTGCGGAAGCGCAAGGACTATCTGGATGGGGTCATTGCAGGCTACCCCGACGGCGGAACATCGGCAGTGGTCGTCACGGAGCCTGTCGTGAAGGTGGAGAATGGCAAGGTCTATGTGACCGCCATGATGGAGATGGCAGGCGGATATAGCCAAGACTACCGCATCCAGATTGCCCAAAGCGAAGTGGAGGCATTGCTGGGCGGTAAGCCCACCGCCCTGAATCCGCTGAACGCTGATGGCAGCACGGGATGGAACACGGCGGCAGGTCTCTATGGCGCATGGTTCGACAGCTGGGGCAATACGGCCGACTATAATTGGGGCGATGTGCATGTCTATCTCGAAGCGAACGAACTGTACTCGTGGGCATACGGCTGCCATCCCGATAATTGCCGCAGTGGGGATGCGCACACCGTGGCGATGCAGTACCGACGGGGCACGAAGACAGTTGACGTAATAGTGACTTTTACAATCAAATAAATATGGAGAAGAATCTTGAGACCATCTGCATTCATGGCGGATGGAAACCCACCAAAGGCGAGCCACAGCAGCCGCCCATCTATCAGAGCACAACCTTCAAGTACGACACGAGCGAGCAGATGGCGCGCCTCTTCGACTTGAAGGACAACGGTTATTTCTACACGCGTCTTGCCAACCCCACCAACGACATGGTAGCGAAGAAGATAGCCGCCCTCGAAGGTGGCGTGGGCGCGGTGCTCACCTCCAGCGGTCAGGCTGCCAACTTCTATGCCGTGTTCAACATCTGCGAGGCAGGCGATCACTTCATCACCAGCAACACAATCTATGGCGGCACGTTCAACCTCTTTGGCGTGACGATGAAGAAGCTCGGCATCGAGTGTACGTTCGTTGACCCCGACTGGGACGATGAGCGCATCGAGAAGGAGTTTCGCCCCAACACCAAGTGCTTCTTCGGCGAGACCATCAGCAACCCCGGCGGCAATGTGTTTGACATTGAGCGTTTCGCAAAGATGGCGCACAAGCATGGCGTGCCGCTCATCGTCGATAACACGTTCGCCACGCCCATTAACTGCCGTCCTTTCGAGTGGGGTTGCGACATCGTGACTCACTCCACCACGAAATATATGGACGGACACGCCACCCAGGTGGGCGGTTGCGTGGTTGATAGCGGCAACTTCGACTGGGAGGCATACGGAGAGAAGTTCCACGGGCTGACCACGCCCGACGAGAGCTACCACGGGTTGACCTACACGAAGGCATTCGGCAAGATGGCTTACTGCACCAAGCTCGTTTCCCAGCTTATGCGCGATCTCGGTTCCATTCCTGCGCCCCAAAACTCCTTCTTGCTCAACCTCGGCTTGGAGACGCTGCATCTGCGTATGCGCCAGCACTGCGAGAATGCGCAGCGAGTGGCTGAGTGGCTGGAGCAGAACCCTAAGGTGGGTTGGGTGAACTACTGCGGTTTGCCAAGCAACAAATACTATGCTCTCGGTCAGAAGTACTTGCCCAACGGCTCTTGTGGTGTCATCGCCTTCGGTCTGAAGGGGACACGCGAGGATGCCATCAAGTTCATGGACAACCTTGACTTCATCTCTATCGTCACCCACGTGGCGGATGCCCGCACTTGTGTGCTACATCCTGCCAGCCACACCCATCGTCAGATGTCTGACGAGCAACTGCGCGAAGCGGGCGTGGCTCCCGACCTTGTTCGCCTCTCTGTCGGCATTGAGAATGCCGCAGACATCATTGCTGACCTTGAGCAGGCTATGGCAAGAATGTAAGGGCGACGCACACACTATCGTAAGACATCAGGGGCTTTGCCAGACGGCAAAGCCCTTTTCTTTTCATAAAATGGCAGGATGGATGTCACCTTTGGGCTTCTCGACTTGTTATATAAGTGAACTGGTTCAGTAAACAATAAGTTAAACATTAAAAAAAGCAAGAAAATGGGAACAGATTTTATGTATTATGTACAAAGGTGTTTGGATTCGATTGTTTGGTGTGGCATGCCCATTGCCATTGTTTGGCTCGTTATGCGGCACAAGAAGAACGAGACGAACAAACGTACACAGATAGCCCTGGCTATCATAGAGAAGAACTCTGACATTGATGTCAAACAACTGATGAAACAATTATCTCCGAAGCGGAAANCGTTGAAAGAAAGATTGTTGCAGAAACNNNNGTGGGGAAGTGTATGTTCTATGCTTGGTCNTGGTCTACATCATTTATACTGCGTTTGCATGCTACACGGGAGGGCAAAGTTCTGCCGGCATACAAGTCTTTTTCTTATGGAGTATCGCCTTGTTGGTTGTCGGCATCGCCTTCTTTGTCAACTATGTTGTCAGCAAGAAGATGCTACGCAAGGAGATAGAGGTAGAGGAAAAAGAGATGGGCTGTAACGATTAAACCGTGACTCGCGAAGTATTCATAGCACAAGTGGAGCGTGAGCAAGAAGCGCTGCGAAGTTTCTTGCTCGCTCTCTGCTGTGGTAACAGGGATGATGCCGACGACCTTGCACAGGATGCTTTGGTCAAGGCATATCTCTCCTCGGCAGGGTATCAGGAAAAGGGGAAGTTCCGTTCGTGGCTCTTCAAGATTGCCCACAACGTGTTCCTCAACCACAAGGCGAGTTGCAGGACCATGGAGAGCATCGACGCAGCACGGACACTCGTCGGCAACACTTCCGCTGAGTCCTCCTTTGCCCACCAAGACCTCTACCTTGCCCTTCGTACCCTCCCGCCCAAGGAACGCTCATCCATCACGCTGTTCTATCTCTGCGGATACAGCATCAAGGAGATAGCGGCGATTACCGATACATCGGAGGATGCCGTCAAGACACAACTCTCACGAGGACGCAACCATCTAAAAGAAAGACTGAAGATATGAACAAAGATAAAGCCCTTGAGGAACTCTTCCTCGCCCAACAGCCTCATTTCGACGACTGCGACGCTTTCATGGCTTCGCTTGCCAAACGCCTTGATGCTGTAGAGTTCATCAAGCAGTATCAGGAGGCGACGATTCATCGCTACAAGGTTATCATGGTGACGGCATTTGTGGCAGGAATCATTAGCGGCGGCATCGGCATGGCTTTTCTTCTTTCCGCGCCGACGAATGTTCCGCTCTTCACTTTCCATACGCAGACCGTCTTCCTGCTGTGGTTGAGTGAACACTCACGAACGATTGTTGTTGCCGTCCTCTCATTGCTGATGACTTTTGGCATGATTAGCATCATCGGCAATGTGAGGGACATTATGGACAGCATGAGGCAGAGGGTCGTGAACGTGTGACGACGGCATCCACGTTGAGAAATTTCCTACTGATTATACCGATTTAGGGGTCTGAGTCAGACCCTTCCAAGGGAGTGAGTCACACCCCAAATAGGGTGTGACTCACT
>WFMB01000128.1 GCA_009177185.1 Bacteroidales bacterium | reverse complement strand
TGATTGCTAANNGTTCATTNTTGTNTGTCNTTNGTTTCNGTGCCTGCACCGNTTCAAAGTTGGGCAGTGAAGTGGAGAATGCCCCGTTCGTACACACTACAACAACGGGCAACCCTCATTTTGATTTGCCAGACATTCAAGAGAACGGCGAACTCATCATTCTTACACTCTATGGACCTGAAAGCTACTTCGAGTTTCGTGGTGAGCATTTTGGCATACAATTCATGATAGCACGCCAGTATGCCAAAAGTATCGGTGCAGGAGTTCGTGTTGAAGTCGCTCGGAATCAACAGGATTTAATTCGAAAACTGATGGAAGGAGAAGGCGATGTCATCGCTTGCCAACTTCCGTGTGCCGACTCACTCACGACACAGCTTGATTTTGTGGGGGAGGCAGAAATCACCGCCTTTATGGATAGCCTTTCCCGTCAGCGTAGCGACACAACCTTGCGTGCCCGTCCCCATGCTGCATGGGCTGTTCGCAGAGATTCCCCTCTTTTGTCTGCCTCGTTGGCTCAGTGGATGAAAGCGCATCAGAAAGACTTCTTTGCTTACACCACCATCCGTGTTAAGTCGGGTGGGGGACGCACCTACGCGCCTCGTCGTCGAGTTTCTGCTCCTATCCTCAATGCGGTCAAAGGGCAGATATCCCTCTACGATGACCTTTTCAAGCAATACGCCCTTCAGTGCGGATGGGATTGGCGTTTACTCGCCGCCCAAGCCTACCAAGAGTCTGCTTTCGACCCACAGNCANNGNCTTACATGGGTGCGATGNGACTTATGCAACNGATNCCAGGCACCGNGCGACAGGNCGGTGTTGCATCCTCCGATGTGTTCAATCCCACCTGCAATGTGCGTGGTGCCACCAAACTCATCACTCAGCTCAACACTCACTATGCCGTCATTGCCAACACCGACGAGCGCATCAACTTCATCCTTGCTGCGTACAATGCTGGTCCTGGCCATGNGGATNATGCNCGTGCCCTTGCTCGGAAGTACGGGAAGAACCCAGATGTGTGGTTGNGTNATGTTGATGCCTATGTGCTGAAGATGAGTACCCCAGCTTACTACNNCCAGCCAGAAGTCACACACGGCTACTTCCGTGGCAGCGAAACCTACGATTATGTCAACAGCATTCGTGCTCGTTGGAGTCAATACAAACAAAAAATAACACGATGAAACTTCCTCATCCTTTTGTCGCCCTCATTCCAATTCTTGTACTGATTGCCCTGCTGGGCACAGTCATATACCTTTTTGGCAGCGATTCCCTCAGTGGCGGCAGTCAGATAGCCCTTATTCTCGGCACTGCTGTCTGTATCGCTATCTCCATGACCGTCTATCGTGTTCCTTGGCGTGCCTTTGAACAGCGCATCACCAAGACCATTGGCGATGTTGCCGTCACGCTGCTCATCCTCTTGGCTGTGGGCATGCTTTCTGGCTCTTGGATGATTAGCGGTGTGGTTCCCACATTGATATATTACGGTGTACAAATCATGTCGCCCCAGTTCTTCCTCGTCAGTGCCTGCATCATCTGCGCCTTGGTGTCGCTGCTCTCTGGCAGTTCGTGGACCACCGTCGCTACCATCGGTGTCGCCCTGCTTGGCATCAGCGAGGCACTCGGCATCAGCACTGCTTGGACGGCTGGAGCCATCATATCGGGCGCATACTTTGGCGACAAGATGTCCCCGCTCAGCGATACCACCATCTTGGCATCCTCCTCCACAGGCACCGACCTCTTCGTCCATATCCGTTACATGATGTATACCACCGTGCCCACTTTCCTCATCACGCTCGTCATCTTCCTCATTGCAGGTTTTGGCAATGGTGAAAGGACTGAATTGCAAGTGGCAGAATACACAGAGGGGCTTGCAGGTGTCTTCAACATCTCCTTGTGGACACTCCTCGTGCCCCTTCTCACAAGTCTTCTCATCTCTCGTCGTGTGCCCTCTGTCATCACCCTCTTTGCCTCTGCCATCATGGCAGGTATCATGGCATTGATTCTCCAGCCGCACATTCTCCATCAGATAGCAGACACTCCCCAACTCTCCGCGTCCATGTCTTTGGCAAAAGGGCTTGCCATCACTTATTATGGTTCTACTGCCATCAACACTGGTAGCCCTGCGCTCAATGACCTTATCTCCACAGGCGGTATGTCAGGCATGCTCAACACCATTTGGCTCATTCTCTGCGCCATGTGTTTCGGTGCGGTGATGGTTGCCAGCGGCATGATAGAAAGCATCACTCGCGTCATCATCCGCTTTGCCCGTCATCGTTTCGGTCTTGTTGCCACCACTGCCAGCACAGGTCTTTTCCTCAACCTCACCACGGGCGACCAGTTCATATCCATTGTTCTCACAGCCGACATGTACCGTGAAGCCTACCGCCAGCAAGGNTATGAATCCCGACTCCTCAGTCGCACCACCGAAGATNTNGCTACCGNCACTTCCGTGCTCANTCCATGGAACACCTGTGGCATGNCCCAAGCTTCGGTTCTTGGCGTGCCCACTTTGACCTACCTCCCATACTGTTTCTTCAACCTCATCAGCCCTCTTATGACCCTTCTTGTGGCGGCTGTTGGATGGAAAATCAAAAGGCATTCGAGTGCAGAGTGAGCGAACGCATAGTTACTTATTCATAACTTGTGAACAATTATTCATAAGTTACGGATAATCATTCCAAAGTTATGAATAATTGTTCACAAGTTATGAACGACTTCCCGACCGAGTGTTTAGCAGCTCCGTT
Organism: Bacteroidales bacterium; assembly: GCA_009177185.1. Classification (GTDB taxonomy): domain Bacteria; phylum Bacteroidota; class Bacteroidia; order Bacteroidales; family Bacteroidaceae; genus Minthosoma. The sequence continues at coordinate 4,714 of WFMB01000128.1, read as the reverse complement.
GATGGAGAAGTCGTGTTTGTGTCTTTGTCTGACTGGCTTCTGTTCTGCTGGGTTAAAATAAAAGCCTTTTTATTTTGTATTGTACTCGCTTACCCGTAACTTTGTGGACAAATTATAAAGAAAAGGATATGAAGAGATTTCTATTGACATTCGTTGTGGTGCTGGCGGCTCTGAGCGGCTGGGCACAGGAACAGTATAAAGGTATGTGGCGTTGTGAGGCTTTGCAGGCCACGGTGCTGATGAACTTGACGGAGAAGAACATCACGCTGAAGGACTTTGAGGGTGAGGAAACGTATGGGTATTTGAAGGGAGAACTGAACGGAACGTGGGTGATTCTGAAGGTGAAAGAGGTGAAGGGCAAGAAGGTGCTGGTGAGGATGGTGAGCGACATTGGCTATGATGCGCAGGACGTGGAGTTCCNTCTNTTNGACGACGGGACGATGGAGATGCGGCTGGTGGGCGACCAAATCATGAAGACCATCGAGAAAGGGAAGTATGTGAAGATGCCGAAAGTGGCAGTGTTCAAGAAGCAATGAAAGATTGAAAGGTTGAAGCGTTGGAAAACTATTTAGATACGTTTAATCCGCCACAGCGGGCGGCGGTGGAGTATTGCGATGGACCTTCGTTGGTCATCGCGGGTGCCGGCTCGGGCAAGACGAGGGTGCTTACCTATAAGATAGCATACTTGATGGAGCACGGCTATCAGCCATGGGCTATTTTGGCATTGACTTTCACCAACAAGGCGGCGGGCGAAATGAAATCCCGTATCGCTAAGATTGTGGGCGAGGACTATGCGAGAATGTTATGGATGGGCACTTTCCACAGCATATTTCTGCGCATTCTGCGTCAGGAACATGAGAAGATTGGCTTTTCCAATAATTTCACCATTTATGATGCAGCCGACAGCAAGAGCCTTGTCAAGACCATTATCAAAGAGATGGAACTGGACGACAAGACCTATAAGCCGGGAGCGGTGTTGGGCACTATCTCTAATGCTAAGAACCAACTGATTACAGCCGAGCAGTATGTGGGCAACCCTGCGAATCGTCAGGGCGATGCGCGTTGCAACATGGTTGCGTTGGGACAGATTTTCCAGCGTTACTGCAACCGATGCCGCCAAAGCGATGCGATGGACTTCGACGACATCCTGCTTTACACTTATTTGCTGTTTGAGCAGCATCCCGATGTATTGGAAAAATGGGCGCAACGGTTTCGCTATGTGTTGGTGGACGAGTATCAGGACACGAACTTCGCGCAGCACCGCATTGTGTGGCAGCTCACACGTTTGCATCAGCACGTTTGTGTGGTGGGCGACGACGCACAAAGCATCTACAGTTTCCGTGGTGCCAACATCGACAACATCCTGACCTTTCAGAAGATATATGACGGAGCGCAGTTGTTCAAACTGGAGCAGAACTATCGCTCCACCCAGAACATTGTGGAAGCTGCCAATAGTCTCATCAAGAAGAATAGCCGACAAATACGGAAGGATGTTTTTTCGGAGAATGACCGAGGAGAGAGGCTTCATGTGCTCGACACACATTCCGACATAGAAGAGGCTAAGATGGTGAGCAACGCTATCCGTGCCATCAAGCGCAGGGAGGGCTGTGAGTATTCCGACTTTGCCATCCTTTATCGCACCAATGCCCAGAGCCGCGTCTTTGAGGACACGCTGCGGAAGGAAGCCATGCCATATCGCATCTATGGCGGTCTATCGTTCTATCAGCGCAAGGAAATCAAGGACATCCTCGCATATTTTCGTCTTGCAGTGAATCCAAATGACGAGGAGGCTTTTAAGCGTGTCATCAACTATCCTGCCAGAGGGATAGGGCAGACCACGGTATCGAAGATTCTGGCTTCTGCCACCAGTAATGAGGTGAGCTTGTGGACGGTGATTGGAGCACCAGAACGCTATGGACTTGGCGTGAACAAAGGGACACTTGGCAAGATTGCCCAGTTCAAGCAACTCATAGATGCCTTCATTGAGCAGGCACGCACACTTCCTGCTAACCAGTTGGGCACGATGATTGTAAAGCAGAGTGGCATCACGGCTGACATCTACCAAGATTCCACGCCCGAAAACCTCTCTCGTCAGGAGAATGTGGAAGAACTTATCAACGGCATGCAGGACTTCTGTGATATGCGTATGGAAGAAGGCAACGAAAACATCTTGCTGAGCGACTACATTTCAGAAGTTTCGCTGATGAGCGATGTGGATAGCGACAAGGGGGGGGACGAGCACAAGGTTACCCTCATGACCATTCACTCTGCCAAAGGATTGGAGTTTGGCACGGTCTTTGTAGTGGGGCTTGAAGAAGGACTTTTCCCCAGTGACATGGTGTCGGGCAATCCGCGTGAGATGGAAGAGGAGCGTCGTCTTTTCTATGTAGCCATCACTCGTGCCAAGACTCATTGCTACCTCTCTTATGCCCAGTGTCGCTTCCGCTATGGTCAGATGGAGTTTTCCGCTCCCAGCCGTTTTCTTAGGGACATCGACCCCAAATATCTTGACCGTCAGCAAAGCATGTTCTCCACTCGTCGAAGCATAGATGATGATGTTCAACTTCCTTGGGCACGCAAGAGCAGTCAGTCGGCTCAGCCTCGTCCTTTCCGTCCTACAATTCCTTCACCATCTGTTCGGCCTATGTCGGGGGGCGGAAGCCAAGGAACTATACCCAGCTCCATGCGTCGTGTCACATCTTTAGGCGAAGCCAACAAGATTCCGTCTTCCGTTTCTCAAACGACAGGCTCGTCGCATAGCCTCCCTCCCCATCATAGTGGAGGGGAGTTGAGGGAAGGAAGCCATATTCTCCACAATCGTTTTGGTCGTGGTCAAGTCCTCCGCATCGAAGGCACAGGCGACAGCACCAAAGCCACCGTCCAGTTCGAGAACGTCGGCACCAAGCAACTCCTGCTGAAGTTCGCCAAGTTTGAAGTGATAAGCTAATAGAAAATCCCCGTCAAGTAAATTACATTTGCTTGACGGGGATTTGTCGTATAAAAGGAATATGTGGGTTAGATGTATTTGCGTGGATAGCGGAAAAGAATCGCCAAGAGGAGTGCCACACCGATGAGCATGGGGTAGTAAAGATGAGGGATGATGGCGATGGGATTGAGACCTGAGAGCCCTGCGGCAATAAGTACTTGTGCACCATAGGGGAGGAGTCCTTGGGTGAAGCAAGAGGCGGTGTCGAGGATGGAGGCTGATTTGCGTGGGTCGATGTGAAATCGTTGGGCAATGTCCTTGGCAATGGGTCCTGTGGTAATGATGGCAACGGTGTTGTTTGCTGTACAGATGTTGACGAGGCAAGTGAGGGCGGCGATGCTCAGTTCGCCTCCTCGTTGGCTGTCAATACGACGGGTCAAAGCCTTGATGATAAGGTCGATGCCGCCATTGTGACGGATAATTTCGAGCATGCCGCCAGCCAAGATTGTGACGATGATGAGTTCAGACATGCCCAACATGCCGTTGTTCATGGCTGAGAACCATCCAAAGACATCATAGATTCCCAATGCTGTGCCGATGATGCCTGTGAGGAGAATGCCGATGCCTAACGTAAGTAGTACATTCACACCGCTGACGGCGAGGACGACGACAGCAAGGTAGGGGAGGACGAGCCAGAAGTTCACCTCTTCTACATGGGTGGGCGTGTTGACTTGGTTGCCCATGAAGAAATAGATGACGAGCATCACCAAGGCGATTGGTGCCACAATGCGGATGTTCACGCGGAATTTGTCTTTCATACTACAACCCTGTGTTTGGGTGGCGACGATGGTGGTGTCGCTGATGAAGGAGAGATTGTCTCCAAAGTAAGTGCCACCCACGACCAATCCCACCATCAATGGCACGCTGATGCCCGACCGTTGGGCGATGCCAACAGCTAAGGGAGTGAGGGCTGCGATGGTGCCGCAACTGGTTCCAATACTGAGGGATATGAAGCAGGAGGCCAAGAAGATGCCTGGCAAGATGGCTTGCTCGGGCAGGTAGCGCAAGGCGAGATTAACGGTGGTATCCACCGCTCCCATCGTCTTGGCTGATGCTGCGAAAGCACCTGCCATGATGAATATGGCAAGCATGAGTACCATCGTCGGGTTACCAGCTCCCTTGGCAAAGATGCTGATGCGATCGTTCATCGTCCCTTTCACCGTCAGCAGTGCATAGACGGCACTGACCAAGAATGCCACTGCGATGGGCACTTTGTAAAAGTCTTGTGCAATGATGCTGGTGGCAAGATAGAGGATGAGGAAAACGAGGAGGGGCGAGAGGGCTTTCATAGCGTCACACCATTCTTAAAGATGGCGATTTCCTGATAGTTTTTCTTCTCATTCCATGTGAGTTCTCCACTGGCGATTTCTATGACTTTCTGTACGAAACGCTTGAATACCTCTACCATCGGTTCGCCTTCTACAATAGTACCTGCATTGAAGTCAATCCATGTAGGCTTGTTTTTGGCAAGGGTGCTGTTGGTGCTCACTTTCATGGTAGGAACGAAAGTGCCGAAGGGGGTGCCACGACCCGTGGTGAAGAGTACAATATGGCATCCCGAAGCCGCCAATGCGGTGGATGCTACAAGGTCGTTGCCAGGGGCGGATAGCAGGTTGAGTCCTTTAATAGAGAGGCGTTCGCCGTAGCGGAGTACGTCTTTCACTCCACTCTTGCCACACTTGTGGGTGCAGCCAAGTGGTTTTTATTCGAGTGTGGAGATGCTATCTG
>WFMB01000021.1:16958-26757 GCA_009177185.1 Bacteroidales bacterium | reverse complement strand
TGGTTGAATTAAATAAGTGCATATTTTATCTTCCCAATCGACCGTTATGCCGAGTGCGATGACTTCGAGGTCGGAGAATTTGGGGACAACCCCGCAACGGGACACATTTTCGAGTTCGTTTACACGATTTTTGGCGAAATTCTTGCATTTTTCATTTCTTTTTGGGATTATGATTGAATCTGTAGCTTGCAGAGAAAAGGATATATCCAGGTAGCGAAACGGTATGAGTTTCACGAACTCCTTGCTCGTTAATCATATAGGCAATGCCTTTATATTGGTGAAGCATATCAACAGCCGTCAACTTCAAGTTTATCTTGTTCTTCATGAAGGAACGCGAAAAACTCATATCCCATTCGAACATTGGTCTGTTCAACTCATTATCCACATATCCGCTTCGCTTTGTAACCGACAATTCCGACTCCCAATCTATCCCTGCAAATATCTCAGAGCCCAAACCTCCACCTATACGAAAACTCTTTGCATCGCTGTAACTTGAATAGTTCTTGTCATTTAAAGGCTTTCTCCAATCCACATTTCCGTACAGGACAACCATTATTTGCTTTGCTATATGCGTTCTGATTTTCAATGGTAATGAAAGGTATAATTCATTGTTGCTAATCTTTCTTGAGTCACCGTTTATTCCATCTGCTACATAGTTGGACATCTCGTTATAATTAGCATTAAAGTTCCAAAAGATAGTGAAATTATGTTTTGCTACTTTTAAGAAATGCATACCTTCACCATGGTAAGATATATCCCAAGTTCCACTTATATTCTGTGGCGTATGTGTATAGACACCAGTAGATCTGTCATAGCTATATGAATTGACTATGCGATTATTGTACATATGAAACGTTAGGTTTTGTTTCACGTATGCAATATTTTGTTTTGTTGCAAAATAGCAATCCAATTTTGAAGTCCATACGGATGCTGGTTTAAGGCCTGAATTTCCACACAATATGTTTATTCTGTCTGTTGTGACTGGTAGGGTGATGAGTTGAATAGCATCTGGCACAGTGAATTTTAATAAAGATTGGAGTGCAATGCTGAACTTTGGGTTTACAGCTGCACCTTTAGGCCATTTCTCCTTTGTTATTGAGAATGATGGTTCTATAAACCTATCTGTTTGCACTATACATGTATCAATTGTGTAGCGCATATACTCAGTATTTCTCTTGTTCAATGTGAAAGGAACATCTATGTTTATTTTCAATACATTCCTATCAGACCATTTCTTATAATAATACTGTACACCCGCAGTATAAAGATGTCCATTCAGTTTACGGTCATAACTATTGAAAAGGTCTTTTACAGATGTAGGCATATCGGTAATCAACTCGTTGTCTTTATTATGGGCAAAGTGATATTTGGCATAAAATGAAATGTCTGTACTTGGTAGTAGGCGTTTAATCTTATATGATATATTAGCATCAACACCAAGATAGGATTTTGGATTGTTGATAGATTCTGCTATATCCTCTTTGCTATATCCTGGATTAAAAGTGAGATATTGGTTCGTTCTATACATATCCCCTTCCTTTTTCTTGTATTCTACACTTGTATTGAGATCTAAGATGTCACCATTGATTATATTTTTAGCCACCGCAAACTTCTGTGAAGCTGCATATACATTGGTATTAAGATTGTTAGTCCTATTTCGAGCATTATGAAGAGAGGGGTCATTGATTGACACGCCTGCACGGAACAAAGAGTCCAGTATGCCAATCTTGCCATCATGCCAACAATCACTATCAGAGCCGCAGTATAATTCTGTTCCAAAATTCTTGTTGTGCTCGTATTTGAGAGAAGATATGCTTTCGAACCATATCGGGTGCTTTAATGTGAAGTGATTGTTTGCTGATGCATTCAGTTTCTTATCATTAGATGCATTACGATTCACGCTAAAAGTGCTTTGATTGTTACTCTGATATATTTCTTGATACATATCCGAACCCGAGAGCGTTTTAGAATGAGTCACATCCATAGTCAGTACATTCTTCCTTCTTTTGTTCTCGGTTAGGAATTCGGCTGAAACAAGCTTGCTTGTTGTTCTCCCGTCTCTTGTTCCTGAATCTGACCACCTGCCATTTGATGAGTAGTCTTGCATGTTTAGGTTGTTAGTACCTCCAACTATAGCGAAACGTGAATAGTCTGTGAATCGCAGTCCGAAAAGTCGTCCGAGATATGAGTTTTCCGTACCTGCTCCGGCTTCGACGTTTGCCATATACCCCTTGCTATATTCCTTTTTGAGATTAACATCCATCACAAAATCTTTCTTTGCAAAGTCATCATTAAGAGCTAAAGCTTTGTCCGATGTCTTATCATACACCTTCACACCCTTCACTGTGTAATATGGCAGATTTTCCAGCATAAGCTTGCTGTTACCCTTGAAAAAATCTTTTCCGTTTAGAAGCAGATTGTCTATCTTCTTGCCATTTACAAATATTTGTCCATGCTTGTCAAGTTCCACACCAGGCATCTGCTTGATAAGAGCATCCAGCATACTACCATCTGCCACATTGAAGGCATCTGCATTGTACACAATAGTATCACCTTTATAAAACACCTGAACCTTAGTTGCGTTTACAACCACATCGTCCAACATTCTGTACACAAATGAAGTCTTGCGTTTCATGTATAANTTTGGNATTTTTAAGTCATNTTNCCTACCAATATCTTTGTATNATTGNTTATGANATACAGTNTCATAATCCTTATNACAAATCTTCACNATATTGAAGTCTGAAGATTTAGGTTTACTCATAGTAAACGTGAATATGGCATCAAAGTTATTTGTACCGCCTTCACCACAGTCGCCAGTCTCAATAGTTGTACTATCAACTATTATACTGTCTGAATTTAGCAGATACACTTTAGCATTTTCTATGCCTGCACCTGTAAAGCTGTCATATACAGTTCCTTTAAGACGGAACTCTTGTTGTGTGTTCTGTGCTTTGATTTTAGCAATAGGCTGCAAGAAGATTGCGCAGAATATAACAAAAAACTTCATGTGATTCATAATAATACGAGAAAACATAACGGGTATTAATCTACTTTCTTTTTTATAACAAATGTTACTTATTATGCATAATAAGTAACATTTAGAGTTCTATAAATAAGATATTTTATTTCATTATTTACTAATAATCAACATTTATTTGTTACACCTAAAAGGTTCTCAATAAACATTCTCANTTCTTATANTTGANAGCNATTCGTACCANTTGNTGNNGTAAAACTACCATGTTTTGTATAGCAAAAGCAATAGTCCAGTTTTATGTTAATTTTGCAAGTACCTGAATAATGATATTTCTTATCACCTTCTGTGACATAAACATCACATTCACCAGTTGAACAGGAAACTTTTCTTCCACCAATTTGGCGCATCTCTTCTGCAGAAAGCAAAATGCTATTCTGACCAACAACTGTAAATTTTCTAATTTTTCTCATGATTAATGATTTTTTTGTTGATGTTGTGTAAAATGAATTCTTTTTTAGATAGGAGCACACAACAATTCAACTCCTTATGATATAATAATATCATTGTTCATCCATATTGTCTATACTCGTTGGTTGAATTAAATTTCTGAATATTGTTAAATGAAAAAGTTTCACAAAATGCAGATTATTTGCAAATTAGTGATAACAAAACTGCTAAGTACCATCACACTGCTTATGCGCAATTTCATGGCAAAATTCGTCAGAATCCTCCAAATATGCAAGGATTTCGCCAAAAATCGTGTAAACGAACTCGAAAACGTGCCCCGTTGCAGGGTTGTCCCCAAATTCTCCGACCTCGAAGTCATAGCACTCGGCATAACAGTCGATTGGGAAGATAAAATATGTATTTATTTAATTCAACCAACGAGTATTATATATATGTGTATAGCTTGCCAGCACATTCTTATACAGAAACACAGGAGTTGGCACTGGCTCGCCCTTGGCATTATAGACTTGCACAATGGACTGAGGCGTATCGCCCAAGAACTGGGTGTAGTGGAACTCATGCCCCCGATACTCCCTTCCGTCTAACACAAAACGACGATAGCCCAACGAGAGTTTGCGGTCAGCCTTACGAGCCGTGATGCGATAGGGCAGCACGCCGCACATCGGGTATTCGCCCTCGTCGGTCACAATGCTTTGGCACAGATACATCATGCCGCCACATTCTGCCACAATGCGCCCACCCCGTTCGGCATAAGCCTTGATGCACTGCCGTGTCCGCTCCGCCTTCACCAGTGCGTCCAAATGCTTCTCAGGATAGCCGCCCGGGAGATAAAGCAGGTCGCAGCCGCTCAAATCGGGTGCTTCCCTTTCGGGGTCAAAGAAAGCGACCTGCTCTCCGAACCTGTCCAGCGTTTCCTGATACAGGAACGAGAACGACTCACTATTTCGTGCCACCACTATCATAACGCCATCAGTCTTTGCCAGTCCACATGCTCATCCAGCAACGAGACCAGCTTTCCGCTCTCCATCCGCTCCGAGAAGTCCAAACCCAAATAACGTGAGCCTTGCTCCAAGTCCGCGCATTTGGGCAGAAAGCCCAGACACTCCACCTGCAAATCATCGCACACTTCTCTCAACATGGCTCGATGCCGTTCAGAGCCAACTCGGTTGAAGATGACACCAGCGATGTGGACATCCTCCCTGAAACGGAGGAAGCCCGACAGCAATGCCGCCATGGAGTATGCTGCGCTCTTGGCATCGACCACCAGCACCACTGGCAAGCCCAAGACACTGGCTATCTCGGCCGAGGAACCCCGGTCGCGGTCGTAGCCGTCGAAGAGACCCATCATGCCCTCAACGATGCACACATCGGCATCTTGACCATAGTGGGCGAAGAGTTCTCTGANGTGTTCGCTCGTCGCCATGAAGGTGTCGAGATTGATGCTNGGANGACCACANANGGCTGTGTGAAACTTGGTGTCGATGTAGTCAGGACCGCACTTGAAGGGCTGTACCACCCAGCCTTTCTGAGTGAACAACGCCATCAGCCCGCGAGCAATCGTTGTCTTGCCCGAGCCACTTGCAGGTGCTGCTATGAGGAAACCAGTCTTCATTGAGACACAAAGTTAGAAAAAAAACGCCGAAATGCTGANTGAATCACAAAAANAGTGTACCNTTGCCGCAGAATNNGGTAATCGANCGNTTCGATGCAAGGGAATCCAGNGAANAACTGGANCTGTNCCTGCAGCTGTAATCCNCTTNTACAAACGTCTGNNCACACAAAGCCACTGAGGAATCGGGAAGGCGAGCAGACAGGGGGAAAGCCAGAAGACCTGCCAAAGCCCATATAGAACATGTATCGGCGCACAGGAACATGCGCAGCAATACAACAAGACTTATGAAAAGATGGTTTCTCGGATGGGCACTGATGTGCCTCGTCCAGACATTGTTGGCACAAGACACCATGCAGGGCGACTCTCTGCAAGAAGTGGTTGTGACGGGTACTGGCACGCAGCACCTGCTGAAAGACGCGCCCGTGCAGACAGAGGTCATCAGTAGCCGAATGTTGCGCCAGTTCGCTGGCAGCTCGCTGTCCGACATCCTGTCGGGCCTGACCTCATCGTTTGCCTTCAACGAGGGCGACATGGGCAGTCAGATGCAGCTGAACGGGTTGGGCAACAACTACATTCTCATCCTCATCGACGGCAAGCGCATTCATGGCGATGTGGGCGGCGAGAACGACCTCTCGCTCATCGACCCTCACAACATTGAGAAGATTGAAATCGTGAAGGGGGCTTCTTCGGCACTCTACGGCAGCGATGCCATTGCTGGCGTGGTGAACATCATCACGAAGAAGCACAACGAAGGTCTCATGGTGGAGAACACTACACGTTATGGCAGCTACAACGACCTCCGCCAACACAATGGCGCGGCACTGGCATGGGGCAAATGGAAGAGCTACACGAACTTCCAACTGCAGCACAGCGACGGATGGCAGAACACTGGCACGGAATATACGCCCAGCAGCACCGTCCCCATCACCGACTCGCACAACAAGACCGTGAACGAGCACACCAGCTGGCAGGTGTCGGAGCAACTGACCTTCACCCCATCCAAGCAATGGGAGTTCTATGCCAACGGCTCCATCTACGGCAAGGGCATCTACCGTCCGAAAGGGAAATATCCCAAATATGACGTGAAGACGTTCAACCTCACCTATCGCAACGCTTCGGCGGCGGTGGGCGGACAATGGAAGACCCACGCTGGCGATGTCATCACGCTGGACGTGGATTGGAACAAGCACGCCTACTACCACTCGTTCACTTCCACCACTTTGGCAGAAGGGTTCGACGCAGACGGGAAACTCATTCTCGACTTCCCCTACTTTGCCGGACAGAGGATATTACAGAGCAACCAAGAACGCACGATGGCACACTTGAAAGGCGTCTTCTCCTTGCCTTACGAGCAACGGCTGAATGCTGGCATCGAGGCACGCTACGACTATCTGGAAGCCCCAACCAGTTTGGCAGACCGCACTGCGAGCGACAACACCGAGGCGTTGTATGTACAGGACGAATGGGGCATGCTCCGATGGCTGCACTTGACAAGCGGTTTAAGGCTGAACCGCAACGAGGGGTTCGGATGGCGGCTGACGCCTAAAGTCGCAGCAATGGTCAGCATGGGCGATGTGAGGCTGCGTGCCACATGGAGCCAAGGCTTCAAGTCACCTTCCTTGAAGGAGATGAACTACCGCTATATCCGCGAGATGAACTCCGTCATCATGTATTTGGGCAACAAAGACTTAAAGGCACAAACCTCCAACTATTTCTCCATGAGCGGTGAGTGGAACCACAAGGGATTCAACGCAACCGTATCAGGCTACTACAACAAGGTGGAAAACATGATTGCATTGGTCACCATCCCTCGCACGGAAGCCCCCGATATATACCGCCAGCAATACGGCGAGATGCTCAGCAAAGTGCGCCGCTATCAGAACATGGAGGACGCTCGCACCTGCGGTGTGGATGTGAGTCTTCGCTACGCCCACAAGGAGTGGACAGGCGGCATCAGCTACAGCTATCTCGACACCGACGCACACGTCTATGACACCAACCATGACCGCTTGACACGCGTTGTCATCGACGGCATGGCTCACCATAAAGGCAGCCTGTTCGCCACATGGGAACACCGTTTCGTCCCCACCTACCAGTTGGGCATCGGCATCTATGGGCGCATGTCGAGCAAGCGATACTACCAAGTCGATGGCGACGGAAAGGGCTACAGCCTATGGCGCATCTCCACCACCCACACCATCGGCAACAGCCGACACCTCAACTACCGCGTGGAAGCAGGCATCGACAACATCTTCAACTATGTAGATCGCACGCCCCATGGTCTCCACCTCGGCACCAACACGCCTGGCACAACTNTCTATGCCACGNTGTCGGTGCGCTNCAGNCAAGGNAAAAAGTTGATCAACAAAATAAAATCCAANCTTTCAAACCGTAACAATGNTGAAGACANTTANGTTTCTCANNATGGTAGCAAGCCTCATNACAGCAGTGAGCTTCACTGCATGCAGCGATGACGACGNCGCTGCCGACCCTGTATCCAACATGGAACGCTACCAGCGCACCGTTGACTCCACANTNAAAAACCAAAAACAGCATGACAAANCCATCCTGCTCGTGGCATTCGGCTCCACTTGGCAGCAGGCATACGANGCTTTCGACAACACCNTGGAAGNATACAANGCCGAGNTCCCCGACTACGACGTGTATCTCTCTTTCTCTTCCGCCATCTGCATCAACCGTGCAGCCGCTGGTGAGAACACCGACAAGCGCAGCTTCTATGAGCCTAAGTACTGGCTGGAAGCCTTTGGTCGCGTGAAGTACAGCGAAATCATCGTGCAGTCCATGCAAGTGATTCCTGGCGAAGAGTTCGGCCGTGTGGTCAACGCCATGAAGGACTTCGGCAACAACTCCAACGGAGACCTTGACGACGAATACCTGTCACAGGTGACGCTGAAACTGGGCATGCCGCTCATGCACACAGAAGACGATGCCGCCACCCTGGCCTCCGCACTGGATGAGAACCTTGGCACTTATGCCAACCAAGGTGCCATGCTCCTCATGGGACACGGTAACCCCGACGAGTACGACACCTACAAGGCTAACGTGCGCTACACCCAGCTCGAAACTGCCCTTCAAGACATCAACCCCAACTACTTCGTGGGCACCGTCGATATGGCAGACAACTTCAAGGTGCAGGTACACAACCGCATGGTAGAGGCAGACATCACCAATGGCAAAGTGTTCTGCGCTCCCCTCATGTCGATTGCAGGCGACCACGCCCACAACGACATGGCTGGTGACGACGACGAATGGGAGGCAGACATGGCGACCCAGACAGAGGACGAGGCAGAAGATGTCAGCTGGAAGAAGTATTTCGGTCATCTGGGTTACACCATTGAGGAGAACCCCTACTACACCGACGAGGGAGAAGACGCACTCGTGAAGGGTCTGCTCGAGTATGATAACATCCGCAGCATCTACATCCAACATACCAAGGAAGCTGAGGTTGTTGACTACTACCATTCCATGTACCCAGAGGAATAAGCTTCTCCATTCCCCAATTCTGAGACAAACTTTATCACAATGAAAAAAACAGCGTTTCTTTTGGCAGGTCTCTCATGCGGAATCGCCTCTATCGCACAAGTACACAAGATGGAGCGTCGCGACACCACTGCCACCATCAAGACCTACGACCTGAACCCCGTAGTAGTGACAGGCTCCGGACACCATCAACGGCTCAAGTCCACCGCCACCCCCGTGCGTGTGCTCTCAGCCCAAGAGATGGCAGAGCAGGGCATCAGCACCCTCGATGCAGCCCTCACTCGCATGATGCCGCAGGTGTCAATGTCGCCCTCATCCATGGGCACGTTCCTGCGGATGAACGGACTGGGCAACAAGTACATCCTCATCCTCGTAAACGGGCAGAAGCTGTCGGGCGACATCTCGAACAATGTGGACCTCAACCGCATCAACTTCTCGCGCATCAAGCGCATCGAGGTGCTCGACGGTGCAGCATCGTCGCTCTACGGCAGCGATGCCATCGCAGGTGTCATCAACATCATCACTGACCAGCCCACACAACAGCTCGTCAGCGTGACCAGCGACACACACGTTTCGGGCAAGGGCAAGCTGACAGAGGCAGTGACTCTCGACATCTTCACCCACGGCTTTGGTTCCTACACGTCTTTCACCCACGACCGCGCTGACAGCTACCGCATCAACGGCTTGGAATATAAGAAAGACTCTACCACCGAGACCGAACCGTCAATTGCACCGCTGTTCACAGGCTACCGCTCCAACATCGTGGGGCAGAAGTTCACCTTCTCGCCCACCGACAAACTGGCGTTCAATGCAGGTTTCGACTACTCCTACAAAATAACCGACCGTCCCAACTCACGCACCGACATCACAGGCGGCACCGACTACGAGATGCGGTACAAGGGACTGCGCTGGAACGTGGGCGGCATCTACAAGTTCACACCCAAGAACTCGTTGCAGGCAGCCTTCACGTCCGACCGCTTCGGCTACGGCAAAGAGTACGATGTGGAGACCAAGAGCAACAAGGTGGGCGACTTCGTGCGGTCGAAACAACAGCACGCCTACGAGGGCGACCTCAAAGGCATCCTCGAGCTGATGAAGAACTCCACCACCATTGTGGGAGCCAACTGGCGCACCGACCAACTCTATGCCACCTCGGGCAGCATTGACGAGAGCGTACACCAGTTTGCCCTCTACGCCCAGCACGAGCAGCGGCTGTTGCGCCATCTGACCGCCACGGT
>WFMB01000021.1:0-16953 GCA_009177185.1 Bacteroidales bacterium | reverse complement strand
CNACGNTACACCGACCACAAGACGGCTGGCAGCCAGCTCACGCCCAAGGCCACACTGATGNTTTCGCCAGGTGCGTTCAACTTCNGCGNCNCCTACTCAGCAGGTNTCCGTGCGCNAGGACNGGACGAACTGTACTACCNNTACTACTCCGTCAATCGTGGCAAGCCCCAAATCATCTTCGGCAATCAGGGTCTAAAACCAGAGAAGAGCAACTACTTTGCCCTCAACGCCGAGTACCACACAGACGTGCTGATGGTCAGCGTCACAGGCTACATCAACCGCATCGACGACATGGTGGTGCGCCAAGACGTGCCTGTAGATGAAGCCACGCTCACCCACTTGCAGCATGAGTTCCCAGAAATGAAGCCCGAAGAGGCTGAGAAACTGGAACGATACTCATTCTACCGCAACAGCGACAAGGGAGACGTCAAGGGTGTGCAGGTGAACCTCTCCGCCAACCTCTTCAGCGGCTTCAATCTCTCCGCCAACTACGCATACGCCTACGCCCGCACCCAAAGCGATGGGCAGTGGAGCACACTGGAGCGTAGCATCCGCAACGCAGCTACCGTGGCACTCAACTACCATCACGCATGGGGATGGTATGCCCTCAACGCCAACCTGAACGGACGCTTCCAGTCGAAGACCTACTACACCGACACGCACGAAGACGCGCCGGGCTATGGTGTGCTGAATTTCAACACCACCCACACGTTCGACTGCACGAAGTGGGCACTCATCGAGCCGAGCATCGGCATCGACAACATCTTCGACAAGACAGACAACCGCATTGACTCGTCAACGCGCAAATTCGCCCTCTACAATCCAGGCCGAATGCTCACCATCGGTCTTAAAGTCAAGTTTAANAAATAANCGTCAAAACGGTGTTTTTTGACCCCGAAAAGGGGTCTGAGTCACACCTTGTTTGAGGNCNGAGTCACACCCTAATCGGGGTCTGACTCAGACCTCTTTTTNGACCGTGAAAGCCCCCTTTACGAGGTGGGAAAAGNGATAAANCAAGGAAGCACTTGGTGCGTATCGAAATTATCACTAACTTTGCCATCGTATGAAAAAGATTATCGTTGCAGGCATCGGACCGGGAGGTCCTGACGACATCACGCCAGCCGTCATCAACGCGGTCAAGGAGGCTGATGCCGTCGTCGGTTACAAATACTACTTTCAGTTCATTACACCCTATCTGAAGGCAGGGTGCGAGTGCATCGACACGGGCATGAAGCATGAGCGCGAACGTGCCGTGCAAGCGTTCCAACTGGCAGAGGGGGGCAAGACCGTCGTGGTCATCTCCTCGGGCGATGCCGGCATCTACGGGATGACACCGCTCATCTACGAGATGAAGCGCGAACGCAACAGCGACGTGGAAGTGACGCCGCTGGCTGGTATCTCGGCATTCCAGAAAGCCGCCTCTCTGTTTGGCGCGCCCATCGGCCACGACTTCTGCGTCATTTCGCTCTCCGACCTCATGACCCCTTGGGAAGTCATCGAACGCCGCATCAGAGCCGCTGCCATCGGCGACTTTGTGACGGCTGTCTATAACCCCAAGTCGCACGGTCGCTACTGGCAACTGCACCGACTGAAGGAGGTCTTTCTCGCAGAGGGAAGGGCAGAGAACACCCCCGTGGGGTTTGTGCGACAGGCCGGACGCCCCGAACAGGAAGTGACCCTCACAACGCTGGGGGCTTTCGACCCCGAGGACGTGGACATGTTCACCGTCATCCTCATCGGCAACTCCCAGTCCTACAACTGGAACGACACTTTCATCACCCCCCGAGGCTATTATCGCCAGTCGGTGGAAGGCAACGAGAAGAAGGGGCAGCTCATCATGATGGAGTCCTTCCGCACTATCCGCGGAGAACTGCACCGCCAAGACTATCCGCTCGACCACCTGTGGGCACTCCTCCACGCCATCCACACCACTGCCGACTTCGACATGGAGAACATCCTCCACACCGACGAGGGGGCTGTCGAGACCTTATATAAGAAAGTGAAGGACGGCACGCTGACGACCATCGTGACAGACGTGACGATGGTAACCAGCGGCATTCGCAAGGGGGCGTTGCAGCGTCTCGGCATCGCAGCCAAGTGCTACCTCAGCGACCCTCGCGTGGCAGACATGGCTACCTCGCTGGGCATCACAAGGACACAAGCCGGCATCCGTCTCGCTGTGGAGGAACATCCCGACGCACTCTTTGCTTTCGGCAATGCGCCCACCGCTTTGATGGAACTCTGCGACCTCATCCGCAAGGGCAAGAGCCGCCCAGCCGGCATCATTGCCGCGCCCGTCGGCTTCGTGCATGTCAAGGAGTCGAAACACATGGTGAAACCTTTCGTCGACATCCCCAAAATCATTGTCGAAGGTCGCAAAGGCGGCTCCAACCTCGCTGCCACCCTCTGCAACGCCATCCTCACCTTCGACGATGCCACAGGGCTGAAACCAGGCCGAGACTTATAGACCGCAGACCGTTATGATGAGATTCTTTGTCATTGGCATCACCGACAATCCGCACCCCTTCTTCCCTCCCGAAGTCATCGAGAGAATCAGAAGCGGAGCAGTCTTCTCAGGCGGCAAGCGGCACCACGAAATTGTCAAGCCTTTCCTGCCCGACGAAGCGGAGTGGATAGACATCACCGTCCCCCTCGATGCTGTCTTCGAGCTGTACCGACTGGCTACCACCAACCACCCATCGTCAACCATCATCGTCTTCGCNTCAGNCGNCCCCCTCTTCTTTGGCTTTGCCAACACCATTAAGAGGAAGCTGCNCGATGCCGANATCGTCCTTGCCCCCACTTTCAACTCTCTCCAGATGCTGGCTCACCGCATCGTCCTCCCCTACCACGACCTCCGCATCGTCTCCCTGACAGGTCGCCCGTGGCAGGAACTGGACCGCGCCCTCATCGAACACGCTCACAAAATCGGCATCCTTACCGACCATGAGCATACCCCCACTGCCATCGCCCGTCGTCTCCTCGACTACGGCTACACCTACTATCAGATGCACGTGGGCGAACATCTGGGCAACCCCAGCCTCGAAAGTGTCACCACCCTCTCCCTCGAAGCCGCTACTCACCGCGACTTTTCTCATCCCAACTGCCTTATCCTCACTTCGCTATACCGAGACGAGAGCGCATCCCCTCGCTCCTTCGGCATCCCCGACCACCTCTTCTCCCACCTCGACGGGCGCGAGAAGATGATTACCAAGATGCCCATCCGCCTGCTCACCCTTCAGGCTCTCGACCTGCCCAACCGACACACCCTCTGGGACATCGGTTTCTGCACAGGCTCTGTCTCTATCGAAGCCCACCTCCTCTTCCCTCACCTCCGTATCGAAGCCTTTGAGATTCGCCCCGAGTGTGAAGCCCTCATCCAAGAAAACGCCCGTCGTTTCGGAGCACCAGGCATCAACATCCACATGGGCGACTTCCGTTCCCTCTGCTGCGACACCGTTGCAGCCCCCGATGCCATCTTCATCGGCGGACACGAAGGACACCTCAAGGACATCATGGCAAAAGTCCTCAACTTCCTCACCCCCGACGGCATCATCGTCTTCAACAGCGTTACATCCCCTGTTGTTGAACAAGCGACCAACCGCCCCTCCAGCCGACAGCTGTGGGACGAGGCTTGTGAAGAATTGGGACTCCGACAATCCACACCCCTCCGCATCCAACTCAACGACTATAACCCTATCGAGATACTGACATGCAAAAGATAGTCATCATCCCCATATCAGAAGCGGGCGAATCTATCGCCACCACCCTGCAACAGCAGCTCAACGCCTCTACCTTGTGCCGCAACCACGTTGCGGACCACTGGCACGACTACGACGCTTTCATCTTCATCGGCGCAATGGGCATCTGCGTCCGCACCATCGCCCCACTCATCGAGGACAAGCATACCGACCCTGCAGTCGTCTGCATCGACAGCCTCGGGAAGCACATCATTTCGGTGCTCTCAGGACATGTGGGAGGTGCGAATGACCTCACCAAGCACGTTGCCGCCATTCTCGGTGCCCGTCCTGTCGTCACCACCCAAAGCGACAACGCGGGGCTGTGGGCACTCGACACGCTCGCTGACCGCTTCGGCTGGACACAGACACTTCAAGCCCCCATGCTTGACATCACGCTGAACGACTGCATCTTCCGCTTTGTCAACAGACAACCTACCGCACTCTATATCCATGTACACGACGAAGGGACGGACTATCTGGAACGGACATTGCCCGAACACGTCACGCTGGTCAACAGCATTGATGAGGTGACAAAAGGCGCATTCCAACTTTACATCATCGTGTCACCCTATAACGAGATGTTCCCTGTGGATGTCCCCACCATCCACTATGTGCCGCGCGTGATGACACTGGGAGTTGGATTGGCGCATCAGGCACGTCCTACGGATGAAATCCACCAGCAAATCATGAACCACATTGCTGACCAAGGCATCTTGCCAGAGAGCATCCGCGAGTACTGCACCATCGACGTGAAAGCCGATGAACCCTATATACAACGACAACTATACTACGGCAATGCTGTTCGCTTCTTCACTGCCGACGAACTGGCAAAAGTGGAAGTGCCTAATCCCAGCGACACCGTTGCCAAGCATGTGGGCACCCCCAGCGTATGCGAAGCTGCTGCCGTCTTAGGTTCGAACCATGGTAAGCTCATCATTCCCAAGCTAAAAGGAGAGAACTGGACAGCTGCCCTTGCCATTGACAAGCGGCATCTGAGAGACAGGACGGGGCACATCGAGATTGTCGGCGCAGGTCCTGGAGACCCAGACTTGGTGAGTGTCCGCGGAAGGAAAATGCTTGAACGAGCAGACCTCATCCTCTATGCTGGTTCTCTCGTGCCCAAAGAACTGACCGACTGCCACAAACCCGGTGCCGTCATCCGCTCCTCCGCCCCCATGTCGCTCGAAGAGCAGTGTACCCTCATGAAGGAGCACTACGACAAGGGGCACTTCATCGTGCGTCTCCACACGGGCGACCCCTGCATCTTCGGTGCTATTCAGGAGCAGATGGCGTTCTTCGACCGCCANCAGATGTCCTACNACATCACCCCCGGCATCTCTTCCTTCTNAGCTGCCGCTGCCGAACTCCGCAGTCAGNTCACCATCCCCGAACGCACCCAAACTNTCATCCTCACCCGTGGCGAAGGNCGCACCCCCATGCCCGAGAAGGAACAACTGCACTTGCTCGCCAAGAGCCAATCGACCATGTGCATCTTCCTCAGTGCCGCCATTGTCGATGACGTGCAACGCGAACTCCTCCAAGAGTACCCTGCCGACACGCCCGTGGCTGCCTGCTACCACCTCACATGGCCTGACCAGCGTATCTACCGAGGGCAGCTCAAAGACCTTGCCCGAATCGTTCACGACAACCAGCTGACCCTCACCACCATGCTCGTGGTGGGTGAAGCCATCGACAATCGCCATGGTCTCTCTGAACTCTACAACAGGCACTTCACCCATCTGTTCAGAAAAGGGGACGACGAACGCTAACCGCCTCTGGAAGGGAGCATACAGATGAAGAGCATTTTAGTGTTTGGCGGCACAACCGAAGGTCGCAAGGCTGTGGCGGAGCTGGAAGAGGCTGGCAGCCTGTTCTATTACAGCACCAAAACGGGGGAGCAGGACATTGCGCTCCACCACGGCTGTCGCGTGGATGGCGCGATGGACGAGGAGGCGATGGCGCAGTTCTGTCAAAAGCATGACATCCAACTGTTAGTGGATGCCGCACATCCTTTTGCCGAAGTGCTGCATCAGACAGTGGCAGCAGTGGCAGAAAGGCTCTGCATCCCAGCCATACGATTTGAGCGCATCTTCCCCGAAAGAGACAAGGCTGTCATCTGGATGGAGAGCTACGAAGAAGCCATCCAAAAGATAACAGGAAAGATGCTGTTAGCCACCACTGGCGTGCAGAGCATCAAGAAGCTAAAGCCTCTGGAAGCCAAAGGGATGAAGGTGCTTTACCGCATCTTGCCTCGCGAGAGTTCTTTACGGTTAGCCTATCAGCAAGGAGCAACAGACGAACAACTCTGCTACTACCACGAAGGGGAGGACGAACGAACGACTCTGCAAGAACTGAAAGCCGATGCCATCCTGCTGAAAGAGAGTGGCGAGACAGGCGGTTTCACTGCAAAAGTGGAAGCAGCGAAAGACTTAGGCATCACCATCTACGCCATCAAACGTCCCGAAACGCCCACCATCTTTCACCGCGTGAACGGCGAGCATGGACTCCGCCGCATGGTAGAGCAACTATTGCCCACTTTCTACCCACTACACAGTGGACTCACCACTGGCACATGTGCCACAGCGGCAGCAGTGGCAGCAGCAACACGTCTGTTGAAAGGCGAGACACCCAGCGAAGTGCCTGTCGTCCTACCCAATGGTGAGACCATCATGGTGGCTGTCGGCTACGGCGAAGATTACGCTTTCGTCGTGAAGGAGGCAGGTGACGACCCCGACGTGACCAACGGAATAGAAATCAGAGCGAAAGCGGAAAGGGCTGAGCACCTTGACATCAGAGGCGGCAAAGGCGTGGGCAGGTTTACACTGCCCGGCTTCGACTACCCCGTGGGAGAAGCCGCCATCAACAAAGCCCCACGTCAGATGCTCCTCCACAACCTGCAACCTTTCGACACTCCTCTCCGTGTCACCCTCTCCGTCCCCCAAGGCGAAGAGATTGCCCGCAAGACGTTCAACCCTCGCCTTGGCATCACAGGCGGCATCAGCATCATCGGTGTGTCGGGCATTGTGAAACCCTTCTCTGAGGAAGCCTTCATCGAAAGCATCCACAAGTGTATGGAAGTGGCAAAGGCAAGCGAGACGGAGCGAGTGGTCGTCCACAGCGGTGCAAAGAGCGAAAAGGCTCTCCAAAAGCATTACCCACAACTGCCCCTACAGGCGTTTGTAGAATATGGAAACGCCATCGGCGCAGCACTCAGCATCGCCAACGAGCTACAAGTGCCACAAGTCACACTGGGCATCATGATGGGCAAAGCAGTCAAGCTGGCAGAGGGACATTTAGACACCCACAGCAAGAAGGTCGTGATGAACAAAGGCTTCATCGTCCAGATGCTACAAGAGGCAGGGTGTGACGAAGCGAGCATCAGACGGGTGGCAGACATCACTCTTGCACGGGAACTATGGAACATCATCCCCTCAGAACAAACCGAAGCATTCTGCCAAACGGTCATCCGCCACTGCCACCAACACTGCGATTCTCTCATGCCCAACGGCATACTGACCATCCTCCTGATTGACGACGAAGGAGGTCTGCACAACGGACATTGACAGATGGACACGCATCGGAAAATCATACACGTGGATATGGACCAGTTCTTTGCCGCCGTGGAACAAAGGGACAATCCTGCACTTCGAGGCAAGCCTATTGCCGTGGGGTACGACAGCGAACGAGGAGTCGTATCGACCGCCAGCTACGAAGCCCGCCGTTTCGGAGTGCATTCAGCCCAAAGCATACAAGTGGCAAAACGGCTGTGCCCAGACCTCATCATTGTGCCAGGACACTACGAGAAGTACAAAGAGGTGTCGCAGCAAATCAAGAACATCATGCACGACTACACCNACATCATCGAGCCATTGTCGCTGGATGAAGCCTTCCTCGATNTGACAGAAAACAAGGTCGGTGTGGCGTTAGNTGTAGANATAGCGAAGGACATCAAGCAGCGCATTCTGCAAGAAACAGGGCTGACAGCCTCGGCAGGTGTCTCCTACTGCAAGTTCCTTGCCAAGGTGGCGTCCGACTACCGCAAGCCCAACGGGCTATGCACCATCCACCCCGACCGCGCCCTCGACTTCATCGCCCGTCTGCCCATCGAACGCTTTTGGCTGGTAGGTCCCAAGACCGCTGAGCGGATGCACAAACTGGGCATCCACAACGGCATGCAACTACGCGACTATTCGCTCCACGGACTCACATCCGCTTTCGGCAAGGCAGGACAACTCTTCTACGATTTTTCCCGTGGCATTGACGACCGCCCCGTAGTGACCAACTGGACCAGGAAGTCTGTTGGATGTGAACACACCTTCGAGCACGACCTCATCACCCATTCCGCCATTACCATCGAGGTTTATCACCTCCTGCTGGAACTGCTCGACCGACTGCATCGCACCCAATTCGAGGGATGTACCCTCACCCTCAAGGTGAAGTACCACGACTTCACCCAAATCACACGCTCCATCTCTTCGCCCGATGTCCTCAACACAAAAGAACAGCTGCTGCCACTCTCCAAACAGCTCATTCAGAAAGTCGCTTCCGATGAACGCCCCATCCGCCTGTTAGGGCTTGCGGTCAGCAATCCTCCAGCCACGGACGACACCCCTCACCATGAAGAATGGATTGACCAANACCTACCCTTCCCCGNCGAAGAAACGTATACCGCAACAACATTTTAACGTCAAGCAAGGANACGGCCTCATGCTGATGGTGTTTCAGCATGAGGCCGTTTCCTTGCTTGATGCACACCTATTCCATAGATTGATGACGACGGAACAGCACGTTCGCAATGATGGGCGCACCGACAAGAGCCGTCACGCTATTGACAGGCAAAGCACCTTCAAAGCCAGGCATACGGGCAACAAGGTTGCACACCAGAGCCAAGCTGGCACCTGTCAACATCGTGGCAGGCATAAGGATGCGGTGGTCGCTCGTCTGAAAGATGGCACGGCACAAATGTGGAACAGCCAAGCCGATGAACATGATAGGACCGCAATAAGCAGTCACGATAGCAACAAGGATGCCCGAACAACTGATGACCAACAGACGGACACGCCGCAAATTCAAGCCAAGGTTGCTGGCATAGTAGTCACCGAGCAACAAGATATTCATAGCCTTAGACAGCAACATGCTCAGTGGCAGCAAGCCCGTCATCAGCCCGACAAAAAGCATCATTTGGTCGCCCGACACACGGGCAAAAGAGCCAAGCCCCCACACCACGTATGCCTTCACATCCTCCTCGGCCGAAAAGAACTTCAACACACCGATGACAGCAGTGGCAAGATAACCAATCATCACACCGATGATGAGCAGCGTGACATTGCCCTTCACCTTCTGCGACACATAAAGAATCAGCGTCATGACCGCCAACGAACCAACGATGGCAGCGACAGACATGGCGGCATCGCCCAAATAGCCCAGTCGGCTCAGTGCCACACCACCCAACGAACCCGACATCAGCACCACACAGGCAACACCCAACGAAGCCCCGTTGCTGATGCCCAACACCGAAGGCCCTGCCAACGGATTGCGGAAGACGGTCTGCATCTGCAAGCCGCTCACCGCCAAGCCCGCACCAGCCACGGTGGCAGTCAGTGCCTGCGGCACACGCGAACTGATGACAATGTTGCGCCATATCTCCGACACCGTCTCATCGCCCATCAAGATGCGCAAGATGGCATCGACGGGAATCTTCACCGTGCCCAACAACAGGTTAAGCACAAAGAAGACCACCGCACCGACAAGCAACAATATGAGCTTCGAGGCAACTCTCATCACTTCAATAATTGATAATAACGTGGCACATAGTCAGTCGGCATCACGTCGGGGTGGAAAATGGCAACGAGGTCAGCCAGCAGCACATCGGGTTCCACAGGCGAGGTCTCATAGTAAGGCGTCTGCTTCATGTTGCAGTAGATGACACGCTTCTCCTTGAACGCCTTAAAGAGTTCGTTGCGAGGGTCAGAAGCCTTCAACGCCTCATAAGAAAACTCGCCGGGATAACTATTCAAGATGCGCCAATAGTCAGCCGTGGCAGCCGTGGCATACATCTGCTCATACTCAATAGGCACACCACCCGTATTCTCATCCTTCAGCACATAGTCGCCTCCAGCATCGCGGAAGAGCTGCGCCAAGTGGTTCTTGCCACCCACAGCAAACCAGTTGCCGCCGTGCATCTCGCCACTGAACACCGTAGGACGCTTCACATCCGACTGCTTGCACTTCGTACCGACTTTCTCCGCCAAAGAGAGGTAGCGCGTCCTGATGCCCTCAAACAAAGCATCCGCCTCTTTCTCCTTGCCAAGGAAGAGTGCCACATACTTCACCCACTCAGCCTGCCCCAGCGGATGCGCCTCCTTATAGCCCAAGTGGGGCACCAGCGTGATGCCCGTCTCCTTGATGGCATCGTAGCCTCCACGCTTGAAAGGCGAGATGAAAATGACCTCGGGGTGGGCAGCCAAAATCAGCTCCGTGTCGAAGTCGCCCTCCATACCGATTTTCACGATGCGCCCATCCTTCACGCGCCGACGAATATCCTTATTAAAAAGATTCTTCGTGCCCGTGATACCCTTCACCACATCCAACGCCTCCAGTGCCGTGAAGTTCGACAGCTGCAACATCGTCATCACCAGCGTCCGCTCCATAGGCACCTCCACCTTCGTGTAGCCTTCGGGCACCTCAGCCTCACACCCCTTCTGCACCAGCGCAAAGTGATAGCTCACAGGCATCTTGTCCTCATCCTTCTGCGGGTCAGCCACATCGACAAGCCTCACCCCGTTCTCCATCGTCCTCACTTGGAATCCCTTGGCATACTCCAACGGCATCGTCTCCACCGAATCTGCATCGACCACTCCACGCCGTCCAGTCGAAGCCTGTCTGCAAGCCACCATCAGCAGCACGCCCACAAGGAGCAACACTTTCCTCATTGTCCGCATAGCAATTATGAATGTTTGATTGTTCATTGATTACAGTTCTCCCACATCCGCAAGTCCGTTCATCACCACATAAATAATAATGTCCGCCAACGACCGCGCATGCAGCTTCTCCATGATGTTCTTCCTGTGGGTGATAACCGTCGTGAGACCGATATTCAGGCGGTCGGCTATCTCCTTGTTGATGCAGCCCTTTGCCAGCAGAATAGCCACCTCCACCTCGCGAGAGGACAGCACACGCTCGTGAACCACCTCCATGCGCCCCTCGGAACGGGGCACACCGTGCGGATGTCCCTGCCGATGCACAGCCAGCAACGCCTTCACCAACGCCTTCTCCGTTTGGCACACATTCAGCGTCGGCACACCAGCCACCTGCAAGTCGCCGTTCACCAGCACAATCACCCGACGTTTCCCGTCGCGAAAAAAGGCAGCATGCTCAAAGTAGATGCGCGACGCCACAAAGTAGTGTACAAACCGCCCCTCGTCGGCAGCCTCCAACTCGTCGAAAGAGTTGAACACACACACATCCACCCCAGGAATCATGTCAGCCAGTATCGGCTGCAGTCCCATGGCAGCCAAGCTGTTGGAATCGACGATGGCTATCTCAAGATGCGGCATACTCACAGTGTTTCAGTGTGACAAAGGTACGAATTTTTCCCTCATCAGTCATCATTCGCCATTCATAATTTGCCATTCGACTTGTTCTTGGCAGGAAAAAGCACCTCGGATAGTCAATTCCACATGGCGAATGATGACCGATGCGTGAAAAAGCCCTACCTTTGTGCCATGTTCACATCCACACTTCTCGACTGGTTCGCCCTCCACGGGCGCGACCTTCCCTGGCGACACACGCGCGACCCCTATGCCATTTGGCTGAGCGAGATTATTCTGCAACAGACACGCATTCAGCAAGGCATGGACTACTGGCTGCGTTTCATGCAGCGCTGGCCACGGGTAGAGAACCTGGCGGCTGCCACCGAAGACGAGGTGCTGCGCGAGTGGCAGGGGCTGGGCTACTACAGCCGTGCGCGCAACCTGCACACGGCGGCACAGCAGATTGTGCAGAACGGGGCGTTTCCCTGCACCATCGAGACCATCAAGCAACTGAAAGGCGTGGGCGACTACACGGCTGCCGCCATCGGTTCCATCGCCTTCGGACTGCCAGCCGCAGTGGTCGATGGCAATGTCTATCGGGTGCTGGCTCGCCACTACGGCATCGACATGCCCATCAACACCACCCGAGGGAAGAAACTCTTTGCCGAACTGGCACAGTCGCTGCTCCCTGCCGACCAGCCAGCCGAGTTCAACCAAGCCATGATGGACTTCGGCGCCATCCAGTGTACCCCCACCTCGCCCAACTGCACCGCCTGTCCGCTGCAAGAGACCTGCGAGGCACGGCGCATGAGGCGCATCGACCAGCTGCCCGTGAAGGAGAAGAAGCTCAACATCCAGACCATTCGGCTCACCTATATATACATACGCTGCAACGGCAAGACCCCCATCCGAAAACGTCCCGCAGGCGGCATTTGGCAAGGGCTGTGGGAACCTGCCCAGCAAGACAGCCTCATCCCGACGGCAACACTGCTGCGCAAAGACGTGAAGCACGTGCTCACCCACCGCATCCTCCTTGCCGACTTCTACTTCTTGGAGACAGACACCCCTCCTGCCCTGCCCGACGAATACATCTGGGTGGATGAAGCCGACCTTGACCAATATGCCGTGCCGCGCCTGATTGAACTGCTGTGGGAAGCCGTTCCCCGTTAGCCGAAAGCACATTTTCCACTCTTCCATCCTCATGTTCGCCTCCTTTCACAAGGACTCCAGTACTTCTGCGGAAGTACTGGAGTACCGCTATGGAAGTATTGCAGTACTTTAGCGAAAGTACTGCCATGCCATTTCATACCCACATCCGAGTAGGAACACTGAGCCGCCCAAGTGCCGACGGGCTACAAATCCTAACAAATAAGGATTGTGACGTAAGACAGAAAGCCGTACCTTTGCAGCGTTTTCACACCCATCGGATGAAAACGTCTGACGCACAAGCGGAAGAAAGGACATCCATCAACACGAATAACTTTAATGATTATAAACAATGAAAGCAATTAAATTCTTAGCACTGATGCTGGTCTCGATGCTCAGCATGACCGCCTGCCTCAATGACGACGACGAAACACCAAGACCCACGATAGACCCTCTGGAGGGCCTCCAAGGTTACATCTTCGTCTCTTCCACATTCTTCCCCGACACCTACTATGGGGACTGTGCCACGTTGACCATCCGAAAAGAGAATGGTCAATGGACCGTGCTTTTCATCGACCCACAATGGGGGCATGCCACCTTTGAAAATGTACAGATTGACATGCCACACTTCGCCTATACCGCAACGGGCACTGGCACTATCGTCATGAAAGACCTTCACAGCGGCGTAGAGAACAGCTACGATGCCACCATCAGTGGCGACGTGACAAACCCCACCATCACCGCCCAGCTCGGCAAGATGGGTGCTGTCACCATCAAATTCTTCGCAGGTCCTGCCTCCAAGGCTTGCCAACTGCACGGAAACTACCAAGGCACAAACTCCGTTGTGGTGGGCAATGACATGACGGGCACTTTTGGTCCCTACACGACTGACATCACCTGCAAAGTCACAGCCAACCCCGATGCCACACTCAACGTGGAAATACCTGAGTATGTGCTGAACAAAACCGCTATCGGCAATCTGACCCTGGGCACAGTGACCATCAAGAATGTGTACTACGACTCCGCCAAAGACCGCTTCTTCCGCCCCTATGGCAATCTGGACGAACTGACCATGCACTTCAAGGCTGAGGGCGGCATGATGAATAGCGACATCGACGCACCCTTCACCGAGGACAGCGAGATTGAGGTGAGAAGCACTGAGACGGGTCTCAAAATCATCAACACCTTTAGGGTGGGCAGCATGCCATTCCCCATCGTCACCACCTTTGAAGGAACGCTTGTAAGTGGAAATTAACCTGAGCAGACATCGCAAAGGAACGGAGAACCGACAAGTTTGTTGGCTCTCTGTTCCTCATGTTCTTCTTATCGCGCTGCTGACGCTGGCTGCGTCCTCTTGCCACGGTGTGTTGGAGGAGATTTACGACGAGCCAACCGACCATGTGAGCGTCAAGGAGGGGCAACTCTACGTCAATGCCTCCAGCTGGAGCGACTGGCATTACATTGACCTAAACGCGGCGGCAGACGGATTTGTGAGAATTGCCATACCGACAGAAGCGAGCAGCCCCGATGCGACCGACATGACTGACGACACGGGGAAAGCCTCTGGCATCTACACCTACTGGTACGACATCTTTGGCATCGGACTCTCCAACCACGATTTCCGCGGCTTCATGCCCACAGCTCCCCAACCTGCCCCCGACGCATGGCACATCGCTGTACATCGCAACAACGTGCGCACCAACGGCGGAGCGGCTTATGAGACCGACTACACCTCCATGCAGGACCTGCCAGAAAGCAGCGAGGCTTTCACCGACGCGGCTTTCACCGCTGACGAATGGAATCAACTGGACGTATGGACCATCCAAGACAGGATGCTGCAAGGTCTCATCGGCAATCAAGGCATCGAGGTGAACCCCGTGCTGTCGAGGTGGCTGACTATGGACATCCCCCCCATGCCACCAGCCTTTACGCTCAACAACCATGTGTTCATCGTGCGGTTCGCTGATGACACATACGCCGCCATCCAACTGGAGAACTACCAAAGTCCGACGGGCACCAAGTGCTGCCTGACCATCAACTACAAGTATCCGTATTGAACGAGAGGCGAGACATGAAGAAGGCTTTACTATCCATATTATTCATTGGGGCGACAAGCATCTGCCATGCACAGCAGCCCGATTCGGTGTTCTACCTGAACGACGTGGTGGTGACAGGCACGCGCACACCGAAACTGCTGAAAGACGCGCCGATACAGACGCGCCTCATCACTGCTGCCGACATTGAGAAGGCAGATGCGACCAACGTGGAAGACCTCCTGCAACAGGAGATGCCGGGCGTGGAGTACTCTTACGTCATGAACCAAAAGAAACACATGAATCTCAGCGGCTTTAGCGGTCAGGGCATCCTCTTCCTCATCGACGGCGAGCGGTTGGCTGGCGAGACCATGGACGATGTGGATTTTACCCGTCTGAACATGGCGAACGTGGAGCGCATCGAGATTGTGAAGGGGGCTGCCAGTGCCCTCTACGGCAGCAGCGCAGGAGGCGGTGTCATCAACATCATCACGAAGGAGCAGACGCGACCGTGGACGCTGAACCTGAACGCCCGATTGGCACGCCACAACGAGCGGCGGTTCGGGGGCACTTATGGCACGAGGGGGAGGTGGCTACAAAACACGCTGAATGTCCACCACACTTCTACGGACAATTTCCATGTTCACAACGCTCCGAACCCTGCCACTCAAGTGGCGACCGCCGTTTATGGCGACCGCACATGGAACGTGAAGGACAGGCTTGTCTTTACCCCCACGGAACATCTTCGGCTGGTTGGTCGCGCAGGTTACTTCTACCGCGAACAGACTCGCACGGCNNACANCCCTGAACGATACCGCGACTNCNCGGCAGGCTTGCGAGGCCTGTGGAACATCAGCCAAAGCGATGACCTTGAGCTGTCTTACTCGTTTGACCAATATGACAAGTCCGACTACTACAAGATTCCTCACCTCGATGTGCGCGACTACAGCAACGTACAAAACATTGTCCGCGCCCTCTACAACCACCATTGGAACACTGGCAGCATCCTCACTGTCGGCACGGACTTCATGCACGACTATCTGATGAGTCAAAACCTGGGCAACAACACTGAAAGCCAAAACACGTTCGATGCCTTTGCGCAGTATGACTGGCTCATCAACAACCGTTGGGAACTGGTCGGTGCCTTGCGTTACGACTACCTCTCCGACAGCCGCGACGCTCACGTCACGCCTAAACTGACAGCACGCTATCAGCCCATCAACAACCTCAACCTGCGCCTTGGCTACGGCATGGGCTTCCGTGCGCCAGCTTTGAAGGAAAAGTACTACAACTTCGACATGGCAGGGGCTTGGATTATCAAGGGCAACCCTGATCTGAAAGCGGAGGTGAGCCACAACCTCAACGCCTCTGCCGACTACACCACGGGGGCTTACAACTTCACGGTAGCCGCCTACTACAACGACGTCCACAACAAGCTCGCCACAGGCGTTCCGCACTATCAGCAAGGCGATGACAAGCAGCTCTATCTCAACTACATCAACCTGACGAACTATTCCGTCTATGGTGGCGAGGCGACTGCGCAAGCCCGATGGAGCAACGGACTCAGTGCCCGCCTCTCTTATGCCTACACCAACGAGCACCTGCCCAAGGACACGGATGGCAACACTGTCAACAGCCAGTACCTCCCTGCTCGCAAGCACTCCCTCACCGCCCGCATCGACTGGGACAAGCAATGGACACGGCATTACGGCCTCCTCCTCTCGCTCAACGGTCGCTTCCTCTCCGAAGTGAACAGCACGGAATTTATCGACTACTACGACATCTCGAAAGGAACAAAGACCATCCACTACCCTGCCTACACCCTCTGGAAACTCTCTGCCGTGCAGCGCTTCGGCACCGCTTTCAGATGGACACTCGCCATCGACAACCTTTTCAACTACCGCCCCCGCTACTACTACTTCAACAGCCCCATGACCGATGGACTTAACTGCATGACTACCTTTTCGTTAGACATCGGAAAGTGAAAACAAGCGGAACTTCAAAAGAAACACAGATTACCTACTACCTCTATGCCGTGTTCGTCAAACCAACATCATATTGTAGTTTTGCTACATTCAATGATTTTGAAATAGCGCAATTATTACCGCTGAGGAGTATTTTTCANTATATGTTCTGACATTTGAACAAAAAACAAGCAGNAATCATTTGTAAAAAGNAAAAATGCTATTAACTTTGTACTTATTGTATTCATGANAGTGAAATGCGAGTCAATNTTCACATANACGAAAAATCAAAATACATAGAAGCGACTAAACGCTATTATGAAGAGCTTGCGGAAATTTCAAAACTTACTCCACAAGAAGAAACTGTAAGAGATTTGCTACTATCCATAAGCGACGAAATATCGAAATGTTTTTCTGTTGAGTCACACAATCCCAAATCGTATGATAGACTTTATACATTATTATTGTCTTTAATGGACACTGATTTACAATCATTAAAAGTTACTCAGTTATCTTTATTAGGGGTAAACATTAATGG
>WFMB01000013.1 GCA_009177185.1 Bacteroidales bacterium | reverse complement strand
GTGTATCTTTCCTGCTGTTTGTCTGGGGAACTGCTGTTTGTCAGGCGGCGTATGGTGTGGGAAGTCCTGAAACTCGGGGGGGATAACGAAGGCTGTCCCCCCGCCNGAGGTTTGTTGGNATATGNAANGTGTTCTTGGGGAGGGATACGCCTTGNGANATAGTGGNTTACCTAAAGTACTTTGAAGTCAGAGAGAACCTTACCAAGAAGAAGTTTATAGGAATACAAATGGTCATGGCTGGAAGTATGGCATAGCTTTTGTCGATGAAGTTTGTGAACAGAGTTACCATTACCACTTGTAATCCCATGTTGACCATGTGGCTGGTGGCGAACGATGCAGCCTTTTTGGCATTGGGGCGAGTCTTGAAGGTGAAAAAAGAAGAAAGCAGGAAGTTTACCAAGAGGCTGATGCAGTAACTTGCGATTGTGGATGCGATAGCAGAGAGAGGGGATAATTCTACAAGCGCAAGGTAGCAACCGTATTGTATAGCTGTGGCTATGCCTCCCACAATGATGTACCGAACGACTTCCGTCTTCCGTTCGGAAGATGTTATAATCTTGGTTGTAAGCTCTTTGGGGTCCATTGTTTTTGTAGTAATGAGGGGACATATAAACGACAAAGAAACACAACGACGATAGTTGGTAACTTGCCTTTTTTATCTCGTACCCTTATGAATTTCAATGAAAATTGTGGATTACGGCTACAAATGTAACGAAAAAGTTAAACAAAACATTTAACTTTNTAATAGANTTTGTTCGTATTTCCTAAATCAAAAAGAAATGAAAAAGATAACGATTCTGATTCCTGCGTACAACGAGGCGTTGAATTTGCCTGTGTTGGTAAAGGAACTTAATTTGTTNNTGACATGTGATCCNCAANTGGGGGGGGTAAAACNTGCTGGGAGAATCCNTCGTTNTATGAATGGGAGTATCTATTTGTAAATGACGGTTCCAAAGACGACACTCTTGGAGTACTTCGTCAACTTCGCCAGGAGTGTTCTCGTGTCAACATTGTAAATCTCTCCAGAAATTTCGGCAAGGAAAACGCAATGCTTGCTGGCATGGATTATGCTACGGGTGATGCGGTTATAGTGATGGATGCCGACTTGCAACATCCCGTATCGGCTATTCCCGAGATGATTTACTGGTGGGAACATGGTTTTGATGATGTGTATGGTAAGCGCATGACTCGTGGGAAAGAGCCATGGCTGAGGAAAAAATTCTCGTTAGCGTTTTATTCTTTTCNTCAAGGNAGTACAAGAATCGAGATTTTGCAGAATGTTGGTNANNTCCGCCTGCTTGACCGCAGGGNGNTTAAAGNCATNTGTTCTTTACACGAAACANAGCGATACANNNAAGNATTATACTGCTGGGTTGGATTTANCAAGAAGGAAATTCTTTNTGAANAAAGNNANCGTCTTGAAGGGANATCTTCGTNCAATTTTATGGGACTTGNCAATTTAGNGATTGAAGGAATCACATGTTTCACCACATCTCCCCTTCGTATAGCGACTATTTTGGGGTTCATCGTTTCTTTTGTCGCGTTTGCCTACATGACAATTGTATTTGTCAAAACAATAGTATGGGGAGATTCTGTTCAAGGTTTCCCGACTCTACTATGTGTTGTTCTCTTCTTGGGAGGAAGTCAATTGATAGCACTTGGAATTATTGGTGAATATATCGGTCGAATCTTTAATGAGACTAAGAGACGTCCTGTTTATATTGTCGAATCTTACAACGAACAGAAAAAATGAAACACAAACAAAGCATAAGTTGGGGAATTTTAGTAGGTGTCGCTTTGATAATCGCGGCATTTAGTTATTTTACCACATGGGTGGGCGATGATATACGTTATATGTGCAGTTTCGTTTCTGGTAAGGAGGAAACGCTGATTCGTTCGTTTTCAGAGATTATAGAATCGCAGAATGCCCATTACTACGCAATAAACGGTCGGTACGTGGCTCATTGCTTTGTTCAAGCCTTTTGTGGGATATGGGGACAAACTTCTTTTGCTATAGCGAATGGTATAGTTTATGTTTTCTTTTTCCGTGTGTTGATTTATTTGTGCGGAATCAAAATGTCAAACACAAAGGGGGTCTTGATGGTTGTGTTGCTTGGACTCATAACCTTCCAAACCAAAATGATGCCGTCATGCCAAATAGGTTATATTTGGATGTTTACTTTTATGATGATTTTCATATCCTTGTTTTTCCAGGAGGATACAAACCAATGGTCATGGTGGAAGATATGTAGTGTGGGGGGCTTTTCTTTGTTGGCTGGAAATGGACAAGAGGCTCTTAGCGTTGGTATTGGAGCAGCTTTAATAGTATTTTGGGTGGGGCACATGAGGGAAATGACTGTTGCAAGATATGTGATGATGGTATGTTTTGGTATAGGTGCGTTGGTTTGTTGTTTGTCTCCAGCTATTATTGAGCGTGCCGATTCAGAAACAAACATTTCATTGGACATATCATTTATAACACATGTATTTTATGCTTCTCTTTGTGTTCGATCATTTTACTTTTTGGCTGTCGTACTCTTATACAAAATGTTACGAAGACGTAATACCTGGAGTAGTATATATAAACCTTATATGTTTTATTGGAATGCTTGGGGAGTCCTGTTCCTCTTTAACGCATTGCTTGGATTCCCTGTCTATAATCGTTCCTGGTTTGGTTTGGAGTTGTTGAGTATAATTATAGGTGTTAGATTGATAAAGAAGGATGGGTTGAAATATGTTGGGATATTATGTGTGTTATTGTTTTTGTTTATTTTGACAAATGTGGAACAAATAAAGAGAATTGTTTCTTGTCGTACCGTAATGAATAGCATAGAAGAACAATATGCACACTCTTGGGATGGAAAGATTTATGTAGATATTGATGCAACTTGTATCCTCCCGACCTCATATAGGGCTTATTCATATTTCCATGGGTTTTCTATCGTGCCGAACATTAGGGATAAGGAGTATGATCGTGAACAGATACAACATTATTTAAATAGGAAATATCTTAATCAGCAACCGTTTCACATCATTCCTACTTATCTCAAAGGTAAGGAGAATGCAGCAATAAATAACAAAATTGTAGATTACTTTCCTGGTGTTTTACTTGCCATTCAGTCAAAAACTGAGCCGGCACCTTTGTATGTGAATAGATGTATCAACATATTAGGTTACAAACGTGTTTATGAGCCTTTGGAAATTCCTTTTGATGAGACCAACACGCTTTGTGAGGGTACATATTGGCGGGCATGCTTGGTTGATGTGGATGCATATTGTATCATTACGCCATACATTTGTGATACAGAGGTGAATTTCAGCACGAAGTAGTGCTTGAGGGAGGTGAAAGTCTGTCACTATGAATGCTGTGGCTGTATATGCGGGAGGAGGGACGCCCTGAGTAAGTGTTGATACTTACCGTGAGGGAAATAATAGGCGCAGGGTGTGCGTTTGATTATGCGCAGGGTGGATGAAAAGACATGCGCAGGGTGTGCGCATGGTGAGGCAAAGAAAGAGGCACAAAGTCGAGACTGGCTTTGTGCCTCTTGTTGTTTGTGGTGATATGTTGCTGTCGGATATAATTTTTTGAGAAGGGCTGTATGTGTGATTGCGGTATTTTGTGTACCTTTGCATTTGATAGAAAACAGGCATGGGGCTTCATCTTTGGATGGGGGAGTTTCATGGTGTGTAGGTAGGGGATGTTTGACAGAATACGTCATATAAGATATGTGTTGGTGCTGATGGCTGTGGTGATAGCCGTTGGTTCCTTGCTGATTAGTCACTATCTGATCTCGGACCTGGAGCAGGAGGAGCGGAATCGCATGGAGGTGTGGGCGGAGGCTATGCGCTCGCTGAATGCGGCGGATGAGAACACGGATCTGAACCTTGTGTTGAAAGTTATCAATGGGAACAACACGATTCCTGTGATATTGACGGACCAGGACGGGAGGGCGTTGACGGCTCGCAACATCAACAGGAGTTTCACGGCAGATGAGGACTCGATGGTCTATCTGTCGGCGTTGGCGAGGGAGTTCCGTGCGCGCGACCGTGTTATCCGTATAGACCTTCCTCAGGAGTATGCGCAGGGGGGCTATATTCATATTTGTTATGATGAGTCGCTGATGCTGAAGCGGCTGGCGATATATCCGTATATTCAGTTGGGCGTTGTGGTGCTTTTTGTGCTCATCGCTATTTTCGCTTTGTTCTCTGCCATGAGGGCGGAGCAGAATAAGGTGTGGGTGGGGCTTTCTAAGGAGACGGCGCATCAGTTGGGGACGCCTATTTCGAGTTTGATTGCATGGCACGAGGTGTTGAAGGACACTTATCCCGATGATGTGTTGTTGCCTGAGATGGAGAAGGACATCAAGCGCCTGGAGCGGATTGCGGAGCGTTTCTCCAAGATTGGCTCTATCCCTAATCCCAAGCCGGTGGATGTGCTTGAGGTGTTGTCGCGAGTGGTGACGTATATGGACAAACGCACTTCTAACAAGGTGCTGATGCGGACCGTTTTCCCTGATGGACCAGTCATTGCCAATCTGATTCCCAGCTTGTTTGAGTGGGTGGCGGAAAACCTGTGCAAGAATGCTGTGGATGCGATGGGTGGGGCAGGGCGTATTGATGTGATTGTAGAGGAGGATGAACGGTTTGTGTATGTGGAGGTGAAAGATTCGGGCAAGGGCATTCCCAAGTCGAATTTCCGTTCGGTGTTCAAGCCAGGCTTTACAACCAAAGAGCGTGGTTGGGGCTTGGGGTTGTCGTTGGCAAAGCGTATTGTGGAGGAGTATCATCATGGGAAAATTTATGTGAAGGATTCTGTCCTTGGTGTGGGCACCACGTTCCGCATCGAACTGCCCAAAGGGGGCTGAAAGTGTCAATGACAGGATGGTAGGTTTGTTTTTAGGGTGCTTGTGGAAAAAAGTTCTTCTATTTTTGTCGTTGTTAATAAATTTATATCTACCTTTGTAGCCCAAAAGCGTATCATGGATACTTATGAGATTGATTTGTTGAGCCGTGGACTTGAGGGAAAGACCCTTGAGTACGATATTGACGATGCGTTCTTCGGTCGGATAGGTGGGCTTATTCAGCGTGGCAGGATACACTCAACGATTGCTTGTGTCAGTGCCGATACAATCTACAAGTTCCAGATACAAAGCGTTGGCACAATCGTCGTACCATGCGACCGTTGCTTGTCTGATTTCGAATTGCGGATTGAGACGACAGACATCTTGAACGTGAAGCTTGGCGATGAGTATGCCGACGAAGGTGATTGTGTGGTTGTTCCTGAGACAGAAGGTCGTATAGACCTCGCACAGTTCATCTATGAGTTCATCGTGCTTAGCATGCCAATCACGTGTTGTCACGAACCTGGGAAATGTGACGAGGCGATGATGCACGAACTCAGCCGTCATCAATCCATCCGAAGTGGAGGGGAGGATGCTGAGNACGNGGATTCGTCAGACAGCGANGCGCACGAAGNATTCCTGGTGGAAGATTCCGATGAACAGCCAGTCGATGCTCGTTGGGCAGTGCTGAAACAACTGAAAGACAAACTATAAATAAAAAAATAACAAGANAATGGCACATCCTAAAAGAAGACAGTCAAAGACTCGTACNAGAAAAAGAAGAACTCACGACGTTGCAGTAGCTCCAACACTTGCAGTTTGCCCAAACTGTGGTGAATTTTATGTATATCACACTGTTTGCCCTTCATGCGGTTACTACCGTGGCAAGGTGGCTGTTGTTAAGGAAGCAGCAATCTAATCAAACAACGCCTTTCTTATGGGAAAGATAAATGCTGTTATTACTGGTATAGGCGGATGGGTTCCCACTTATATCCTCGACAATGAGGAGATGTCCACCATCGTTGAGACGAGCGATGAATGGATTATGGAGCGCATTGGTGTGAAGACGCGTCACATCCTCAAGCCAGAAGAAGGTAGAGGCACATCGTTCATGATGACCAAGGCTGTGAAGCAGCTGCTGGACAAGACGGGTGCTGACCCTGACTCCATTGAGGCTGTGATTGTGGCTACCACAACCCCCGACTACCATTTCCCCTCCACAGCTTCGATTGTCATTGGCAACCTCGACTTGAAAAATGCCTTTGGCTATGACATGGAGGCGGCATGCGCAGGTTTCCTTTATGCCATGGAATGCGGTGCCAACTACATTCGCAGCGGACGCTACAAGAGAATCATTGTCTGTGGCGGTGACCACATGTCGTCCATGACCAACTATCAGGACCGCAACACCTGTCCTATCTTTGGCGACGGTGCAGCGTGCGTGCTGATGGAGGCGACGGAAGAGGACTATGGTCTGATGGACAGTTATCTCCGTGTCGATGGCAAGGGGTACGAAAACCTTCACATGGCAGCAGGTGGTTCGGCCAACATGCCAAGCCATGACACCGTCGACCAGCGTCTCCACTTTGTCTATGAGGAAGGTCGTGCAGTGTTCAAGCACGCTGTGACCGACATGTCCGACGCTGTGGAGTTGGTAGCCAAGCGCAACNACCTTNCCAAGGNCGATATTGCATGGATTGTTCCTCANCAGGCCAACGTGCGTATTGAGANCGCTGTGGCTCGCCGCATCGGTGTGGAGGAAGACCATGTGATGATTAACATTGACCACATGGCAAACACCTCTGGCGGCACGCTTCCTCTCTGTCTGTGGGAGTATGAGCCTAAGCTCAAGAAGGGCGACAAACTCATCTTCACGGCGTTTGGTGCAGGCTTCACATGGGGCGCAAGCTACATGATTTGGGGCTACGATGGCAGCAAGTTTGCTGACACTCCAGCTGAGTTCTACAAAGAAGGAACGATTAGCCGCGAGGAGTGGTACGCCAAGAGAGGTAAGAAGTAATTATATCTTGAAATCATAATTCATAATTGATGCTTCATTATTGCTATCAAGCTTGTCCACAAAGGATGTACACGCGGTAGCTCAATGATGAATCGTCAATCATGAATTATGATTTTTTTATTTGTATTCCTATATGCATAAGTCTGGTTTTGTGAATATCGTGGGCAACCCAAATGTGGGGAAGTCCACGCTGATGAATCTCCTTGTAGGAGAGCGTATCTCCATCGCGACGTTCAAGGCGCAGACGACACGCCACCGCATCATGGGCATCATCAACGACGACGATGCGCAAATCGTCTTTTCCGATACGCCTGGTGTGTTGAAGCCCAACTATAAGTTGCAGGAGTCCATGCTTGCCTTCTCGGAGAGCGCGCTGGTGGATGCCGATGTGTTGCTCTATGTGACCGACCCGATGGAGAAGGTTGACAAGAACGCCGACTTCCTTGCGAGGGTGGCGCAGTTGGAAGTGCCCGTGCTGGTGCTTATCAACAAGATAGACCTGACCGACGAGAAGAACCTTGTCGTCCTCGTGGAGCAGTGGCATGAATTGCTGCCCAAGGCTGAGATTCTTCCCATTTCGGCACTGCATCGCTTCAATGTGCAGCCAGTTTTGGCGCGCATCAAGGAGCTGTTGCCCGAATGCCCACCTTACTTTGACAAAGACCAGCTGACCGACAAGCCCGCCAAGTTCTTTGTCACAGAGATTATCCGCGAGAAGATACTGCTTTACTACGACAAGGAGATACCTTATTCGGTCGAAGTGGGCGTGGAGAGCTTCAAGGAGGACAAGACGCACATCCACATCAATGCGGTCATCTATGTAGAGCGTGACTCGCAGAAGGGCATCATCATCGGTCATCAGGGCAAGGCACTCAAGAAGGTGGCTACCGAAGCGCGCAAGAGTTTAGAGAAGTTCTTTGGCAAGAGCATCTACTTGGAGACCTTTGTTAAGGTC
>WFMB01000107.1 GCA_009177185.1 Bacteroidales bacterium | reverse complement strand
TGGGAATACTGCAACTGAAGAGAGAACTAAAGACGATAGATGCATAAGGAGTTATAAGTAACAGTGCTTTGACTGATTCGGAATAGCCCGCTGGGCTTGAATTTATTGAACAATGTGCATTGGCTGATTTAACAGCTTTGGAATCATTGACATTGCCATCAACTGTAAAGTATCTCGGTTTGGATGTTTTTAATGGTAATGAACGCCTAAAAAGTCTTCATTGCAAGTCTGTTGAACCACCGATATGCAATTGGACTTTTAGCATGTTGGGCAACCTCTCGGTATTCATTAAGATTTGAACAAAACTATATGTCCCCAAGGGAAGTCTTTCCAAGTATCAAGAGGACAAAGAATGGGGAATGTTCAAAACCATAATTGAAGAATAATATGAAATACGAGAACATTAAAATGATAGGAGATGCTGGAACAGAGCGTTTCTTACTTGAGATTTCGGGGAACAAATCCCTTATCATCATTGGGGCAAATCCAAGCACTGCCGATGAGAAGAAAACAGATAGAACCGTAACTATGGGGATGGCGATTGCCGATAAGTACGGATACGATGGTCTTGTCTTTTTGAATCTTTATCCACAACGCACGAGAGACCCTAAAGAATTGCATACAGAATCAAACAAGTCTCTGCACGAGCGTAATTTGGAGGTAATAAAATCTGTGATTGAAAAAGCATATAATCCAATGGGCNNTTGGCGNATGGCGACCTTGTGCNGTCTCGTCCCTATCTCCAGTNCAATCTGTATGAGNTNGTAAGCCTCTTCCCTGTAACAACGTCATGGTTCAAGATGGGTGAATTGACAGTGGCTGGAAATCCCCGACATCTGTCTCGTCTCTCTCATTCCGCCCCAATGACAGACGCATCTGATTATATTTCAAAATTCCTGAAATGATATTTATGAAACAAATTACACATTTTTTTAAGAAACCGCTAAACTGGGTTATCATCATCGTTGTGGGAGTCATACTTTATTTCTTCGGTGGTATAATACTCAAAGTCATAGTGAGCATCTTGTCTCTTTGGATAGCTTTTTGGATTAGTAAATTCACAGGTCCATATATGAAAAAAATAGCGGCTCGTAGAACAATAGATGCCCTACGATTAGCGTTAAAACAGGCTGAGCAGATTTATGAAATTAATAAACGCATAGGGTGGATTATGCCGTATGTGTTCGCAATTATCTTTATAGTTACACTCTGGACCACTCATGATGATAGTGAGAAGATGACAAATGTTGCCACAGAAGAGCAATTTGAAGATAATGATGTTTCAATGTGTGATAATATAATCACCGATGAGATTTCAGATGCAGAATTTGAACAACAGGGACTTCCCAATGCTGAGACTGCCTATATTCAATAGCTAATTGGGATAACAATTTCCCTACTCCTAAATACATCTATACAGGTTTATTAAATCCTCAAACAAGAAACCAAGAAAAATTTTTTNCTGACTTAATAGANCATGNTTTCAACTATNTTGAACTGCTTGAATATACAAACTCGGTCGGCTCGCTTTCGTTCAATCCTGGTACTGCTCAGGATGCGGTATTTATAAATTTCTATGAATACACAGGGAAACAGCAGTTCGTGGAAAAAATGAATACATTTTTTAGTGATAAACCTAATTGTATAATTGATAACAGCGACGATAGTACAATTATTATTGCTTATGATTATTAGCAATGGATAAATAGAGGTCATGTTCATTTCAAAAGAAACGAATTTATGTGGTGCTCTTGCCTGTTTTCATCAGGGAGCACCACATTNCCTTAATTNTAACTATTCATGTTTTCTGCCATAATGGACATTTGTTGTGGTAAGGTTGATGCTCGGGTATAATATTGTAATTTGTTGTTATATATTAAGTTATGGTTGTGTGATTTTACGGGAACTCATAAAACACCTATGGCTGAACCAATTTGTTTACACAGGAAAGAGCTTTAAACTTTTGGACAAATAGTCAGAAACCCTTGAAGAGCGTTTATACGGAGTTGGGGGATAGCAGACTACGACCTGTTGTTTCAACAACATTGCCAATCACAATCTTCTAATCTTGGCATTAGTGCAGTTTGCAAATACCAGCTTCTATAAATAGCCGAATAAAAGTCCATTCATCCCCCCAAAAATGTCCATTAAGCTCCAAAGGGGGCACTTACATGAATTTGTAAGTGCCCCCTTTTTGTGGACCAGCTNGGGCTTGAACCAAGGANCTCCAGATTATGAGTCTGTTGCTCTAACCNACTNNGCTNCAAGTCNGAAGGAGGAAGCCTATGTGGTNGACATATANGCGNCTCTCCGTACTTGTCTGTGAGTTGTGCTACCAGGATTCGAACCTGGAATGACAGAACCAAAACCTGTAGTGTTACCATTACACCATAGCACAATCCTCATTGAAGCGTTCGGCTGGAACGTGGTAGCCTTGGTGAAAGCTATGTTCCTTGCTGAATGTGGCTGCAAAGTTATGGCTTTATTTTTGATTAGCCAAAAAGTTTTGAGGGAAAAATGAGGAAAAGTCTTGTTTTTGTTTGTCTTTTCGGGGATTATATGTAACTTTGCATTCACGCTTGCCGTTGTAAGGGGCGTAAAAGAAGACGGTTATGTCAAAAGAGAAAACTTCGATACATAATAAACGCAGAAACAAGATTCGCTTGCATCATGAGGGAAAGCACACGTTGCTGTATGCGGGGGTGTTGGCTGCTATTATCATCTGTTTGGCTTGGATGTCGCGGAGCACGCTTTATTGGGGCTCTTATATTGTCATTGCNATNGTGTTGGTGGTATATGGTGTCTTGCTGAACTTCTTCCGTTGTCCGATTCGTATGTTCAATGGTCCAANCAACAAGTCGGTGGTGGCGCCTGCGGATGGGCATGTGGTGGTGATTGAAGAGGTGGAGGAGACGGAGTATTTCCATGACCGACGTTTGATGGTGTCTATCTTCATGAGTTTGACAAACGTGCATGCCAACTGGATTCCTTGTGAGGGTACGGTGGTGAAGGTGGCGCATCAGGATGGTAATTNCATGAAGGNGTATCTTCCGANAGCGAGNTACGGAGAACGAACGTTCAATGNTGGTGATTCGCACGCCGNATGGTGTGGAGGTGATGGCTCGTCAGATTGCGGGTGCGATGGCTCGTCGTATTGTCACTTATGCGAAGGAGGGTGAGGAGTGTTTCATTGACGACCACATGGGTTTCATCAAGTTTGGCAGTCGCGTGGATGTGTATCTGCCGCTGGGCACTGAGGTGCTGGTGAAGATGGGACAGGCGACTGTGGGCGATGAGACGCTGATTGCTCGCTTGCATTAAGAAGACTCCGCGCCCGTTTCTTTGGTTTTGTGGGGGAAGGGCGAGTGGAGGGAGGATGTACACATGAATGTCATATAGAACATTATATTTATATGAAAAAGCATATACCAAATATCATTACTTGTTGCAATCTGATTTGTGGTTGTATTGCAACGTATGCGGCTTTCTACCACGGCTATCAACTTGCTTTCTTGTTTATCCTGCTGGGGGCTTTCTTCGATTTCTTCGATGGCATGGCGGCTCGTGCTCTTGGCATAAGCGGCAGGTTGGGTGTTGAGCTTGACTCGTTGGCTGATTGTGTCACCTTTGGTGTGGCTCCATCAGCTATGCTCTTCACGTTGTTCAATCATGTGGCTTATCCTGTATGGATGGGTACGGAGTTCTTTTTCCGTGTGATGCCTTTCACGGCTTTCCTTGTGGCGGCTTTCTCTGCTTTGCGGTTGGCGAAGTTTAACATCGATGAGCGTCAGCATACGGGATTCATCGGAATGCCGACACCTGCTAATGCGATTTTTTGGGGAGCGTTGTTGACGAGTTGCGAAGCATGGTTGACAGGTCCTCGTTTCAATGCGTTGTTCNTGTTCTTGTTCATGTTGCTGTTCTGCTGGCTGTTGGTGTGTGAAGTTCCCATGTTTGCTTTCAAGAGCCTTTCGTGGAAGAATGATAAGATTAAGTTCTTGTTCTTGGGTCTTTCGTTGCTGATTTTGGCTGGTGGAGCAGTGATGGGCGGTCTGTGCCCTGAGCTGGGCGTATGGATGGGCTTGTTCCGTGGTGTGGCGTGCTGCATCGGACTTTATGTCTGTATGTCGATTGTGGCATCTGTTTTGCCCGAAGATAGAGGTTAAGAGGGGAATGTACTCCTTTTAGCTAACGACAGAACATTGCTATGTCATTCATCTTACCTATTCTATTTCTTGTCCTTTTTATCATTTTAGGGCTTGTCATGTTGGGCTTTGTGCTGATGAGCCGTTTGGTGGGAGGTTTGCGCAACTTGCGTGCCTTGTTCCGTGTGTTCTCTGGCGGAAAGGGGAGAGGTGCTCAACGCGGTTCTGCCAAATCGTCATCTTCGGGTCATTCCTCGCGTACTTATTATCAAGAGAATCCATCAGGCAAAAAGAAAGCCCAAGCATCGGG
>WFMB01000082.1 GCA_009177185.1 Bacteroidales bacterium | reverse complement strand
GCGATGTTGAAATCGTTCCCTCTACGAGAATGAGCCTTCCTTTGGTAAGGTATTCTGCCAAACGGACATGGTTCTCTCTGCTGCTGCGTACTCTTACCCAAGTAGTAATGTTTTGACCTTTGGAATAATCATCGACTGCAATATCCACTGCTATGAATGTTCCGTGTGTACCCGTGATGACCTGGCAATCCTTGCCGATACGTCCGATAGTGTGAGTGTAAATCATATTACTTGATAGTTAAGTGACGGATGGTTGGTCACGTCGTTACCTAATTATTTGTGGATGAAGTATTCTATTGCTGAACTGACCAAAATATAGTGTGTCTTTGTCTGCTGACATTGTTCCCAATATGGATTGTAGAAATTCAAAGCCAATGTGTTGTATAGGTCTGGAAGTTCATGTTTGATTCTTTGCACAAGCCGTTTGTAACTGGCTTTTCTTGCCCCTTTCATCAGTTGATTCCATTCGTCTAAGGTGGTCTGGCTACAACAAGTTTGATAATACATAGTTCCTGCGATTTTAATTACAGTTGTTCTTTTCCCTCTCTTTAGGAATTATTCTCTTGCATGAGAAAGAAGAAGGCTCACTTGGCCTTCTTCTTCGCTGTTTTCTTCCCCTCTTCGGGAGCTTCCTCCTTGTCAGTAGCCTCATAGAACTTGGTGGCTACCATCACGACTTTCTGATGCTTGACACCTTCCTGATCACTCCATT
The DNA here is from genome assembly GCA_009177185.1 of Bacteroidales bacterium. Lineage (GTDB taxonomy): Bacteria > Bacteroidota > Bacteroidia > Bacteroidales > Bacteroidaceae > Minthosoma. Next base: position 3,685 of record WFMB01000082.1, on the reverse strand, counting down.
CTTCCGGCTTGAAGTAGCCCTCCACCGTAATCAACGCTCCCTTGGCGAGCTTGTCGAATGCCTCGGCATTCTCGTTCTTGCGCCATGCTTCCACGTTGATGAAAGCTGAAACTCGGCTGGTCTCCTCACCGTTCTTCTCACTGCGTCCGATAGCCAGGGAGAAACGTGCCACTGAAGCTGTTGCGAACTGACGGATTTCTGCATCCTTACCTACGAAACCTGTTACTGCGAATTTGTTCTCGATCTTTTTCATTTTTTTTGAATTTTTAGAAGTGAAACATTTATTTTTTACGTTGCTTTCAGAGTTGGCAAGGGAAGTATGGCAATGCAAGGAATTACCGAATTATTTCACCCTTTGGGCTTGAAAAGTTTTTATTGGCTGGTACAGGCGACAAAAAGTTTTTGAAAAATTCAGGTAATAAGGCACCTGGTACTTGCAGCATACGGCTTGCACTAACTTTGCGACGGAAAAAGTAATTGTGCTCGCTTCGCCTGAAAAATACAGGAATGAGGAGGGTCGGAATGGAAACAATCCAGTGACAGAAACGAAAGGGAGGATGTCTGGCGGTCATATCAGCGTGGCTACACACTCATGGCAAGGACGGAGAAGGACGGGGAGATATAGAAAGCCTTGGCTCATTAAATATGGAAGCTGCAAGAACAGATGTGCGAAACAGCGCAAGGAGAGACGCAAGGAGAGATGCGTTTACGGATGGGGTTATGCCAGAAGAATGGAACGACTTTGCAGGAAGCGACAGCATCGGCTGCATGGTCGCTGTCTTATGAGGCAGACATGGAAAGCAGAGGAGAAAAATGAAAACANGAAAGAAGACCAAGTGAGCCTTTATTTAGGTCAAAGGATATAACCCCATGTCCCGACTACATATAAATGTGNAAATTTGCACATTCTNGTCATNCGACAGGTTAAAAGTGTATCAATTCGGCAACAAATTCCGTTTATTGCCGATATTATACTTTTCTGCAANACTATTGTAAAAAGATGTTTTTAATGNCTCTGTGACATNAACCTACGGAGTAAGGCTATAATGANGAATGTGCTGGGCATGNGACTCCTATGCCCAGCNGGTTGGGCGATGTGTAAAAGGGAAAGCGGATTTTTGTCGTCCGCCCTCCCCCTTTGATTGCTATTCAATGACAAATTCATGCACATAGCAGTAGCTGTCACGTTCCTTTTCCCATCGTCTGTGGAGTGATTTAACATCATCTTGTTTGCTGTACCTACCTGCCATTTGTTTTGGCAGGTAGGTAGTCTGTGCTTATTCAAACTCAAAGATGTTGATATAGAAATATGTGTCCTCGTTCTCATACTCATATCCGTTGATGAAATCAAGCATTTCTTCCTGTGTTCTCTCGCCCTGTTCAATCCCTGTCTTGTCGCACCATTCACTAATGGCATCTGCAATGGTGGAATAGACATCATAGAAAGCATCATCGAAAGGCTCGCCTGAAGAATTGACACAGCACTCCTCCGTGAAAAAATCGCCCTCGTCGTGAACATAGTAGATGTCGCATCCGCTCTCCGTCTCCCTGTAACTGATGCTTAGTTCTCCTTTTAGTTTCCTGTTGATAGCATGGAAAAGGTCATGGCAACCACTCCAAGCCGTTTCGGTCTCAATCGTCAGAAAATAAGACTCTGTTTCTTTGCAAGCCTCCATGTCAGCATAATAGATATGCCCTCTTACGCAGATTTGCCTTTTCTCATAGTCAATGCCGTAATGCTCCGCCAAATCGCCGAGCCACACGTTTTTGCTGTTTACCTCCATTTGTTGGAGCGTGTTCCACAGGTCATTCACAGCCTTGCGTGAGCCTGTAACCTTGTAGGTCGTTGTTGCAGTATTTGCCATATTGATTAAAATTTTATTTCCCTTTTATCATAACCTTTCGGCTGTGTGTCGGGAAGATTTTTCTGCATCCTAAAGTGCGGATAGGGCAAATAAGGCAAGCCTGCCGTGAAGAATACGCTTTCGTAGAAAGGAAGATTGTTCACAAGGCACGGCTTGACGCTTGCAATAGACAAAGTAACTTCGCAGGAAAATATTTCCATGAAACACAAGCAGAGGTAAAGATATAAGGTATAAAAGGATGTCTGACGCCTTACTATTGGAGTAGTCAATGGTAAGGCTCATTGACTTAATAGGATAATGCGAGTGGGTAAGGAGTGTTTCGGAATACTATCGGACAAGGCAGGCACAGGATGCTGTCTGCCTTGTAGATGTCAAGGAGAAACGGTCACCGCCCTCTCGCTGATCTTTTGCACCATTATTGTGCCAGCATGGCTCTATAATGGATGGTGGTTCCACACGGATAACCAATCCGCATTTATGTCTATGACTCCGATGATGACCGGACGGCAAGGAGCATTCCGAAGCCGTCCGCAAGTCGGCACTGGCAGCTCGAAAGCCACCCGTGCCGTTCTGCTCATGCGGATATTCTCTGCCCGATAAGGTATGCGTTCCTGTTCACAAGTTCAATGATACGGTTATGGTGTTCCGTAAACTTGTTGCAAGCCCCATAGCATTGCAGTATCTTCAGTGTTTCAAGCGATATTTCGATTGTCTCAACCCTTTCGTCATTGATAGTTGCAGATAAGACGAGGGAGTTCTCACGCAGATAATAGTTTCCGTCATAAACGCAATGGTGCATATGTACGCCCTCCTCCAGATACTCCCTGACACTTTCAAGCACACGCACGTTGATAAGTCCGTCCGTGAACTGGATGCCGAAGAACTTGGATTTGAGTTTTTTGAACTTTTCCTCTGCCTCCAATGCCCTTTTCATCTTGTTCTTTATTTCCTCCTGTTTCCTTATTCTCCTTTTCTGTGCAACCGCCTGGTCGTGCCCGGCTTTGAGGTCAGCAGGGCATACATACTTGGCATTGTGAATATCCTTACCGAGAAAACATAGGCAATCTATATAGTCACACCAAATAGTAGGCTCGGTAATGGCATACTTGTTCCGCATGGCTATCTTTGCTGCCGTCCATAGATTTTCATCTATGTTGCGTGAGTTCACAAAATGCTTGGCAAGCGCATACTGACCTGCCTTGAAAAGGGTTTCTATCGGAGATTTTGTAAGCAATGCCTCAAACAGGGAGGCTGGGGATATGTTATGCAGACATCTCTTGAAGCCGTTACGTTTGATAGCAGGGATGGCTCTGACTGACGGATAGACAGCACAGCCGTCAATATATTCAAAAGGTCTGCAATTCTTCCGTAACTCTAAATCACTATATAGCACCCATGCATCTACATACATAGAGAAAACGCTGCGCATCATAGCGGTTGTTGCCGTTTTTCCGTCCTCGTTTATCCACCGCTGAACGACCTCGTGAAACTTCGTCTCGGTCTCGCACCCTTTCTTGTATCTTGAACGCACAAGAAAATAACGCAATACTTGCAGTCCTTTGCAAATGGTCACAATGCAAAAGTATCCTTGACTTGTCCGTGTCCTTTTCTGCGTGTTCTCCACTTTCAGTAGTTTTCTGCAATTCGGGCATACGCATTGTTTCAGCCCCTCCTTTGTATGGAATTTGTGTCCGCACTCCATGCAGTAGGTTGTTCCCTTTGGTGCTCTGTGTGCGTATTTATACAAGGTATGGTCATATCCCCATGTCTTTTGTTTCTCGGTCAAAGGCGGCAAAGAATAGATATTCGCTGCAACCAGT
>WFMB01000113.1 GCA_009177185.1 Bacteroidales bacterium | reverse complement strand
ATTGAAATAGACGAAGCAGATATGCTTTTGCACCCAGAATGGCAACAGAATTTTTTAAAGTCATTTGTTCAATTTGTGAAAACGATATTTAAAAATGTAAATGTTCAGATTATAATAGCTACACATTCCCCAATCATGTTATCAGACATTCCAAGACAGAATATTGTTTATCTGCATAGGAATAATGAAGGACTAACTGTTGTTGATTTAAATGGAAATCACAGTGAAACTTTTGGAGCAAATATTTTTCAATTATTTAATGATGCTTTTTTCTTAGAGAAAGGAGCAATTGGAAAACTTGCAGAAGAAAAAATTTCTGATTTAATTCAAAAAATAAGAAATTGCAATGAGAAAACTGATGATATTAATGAAATTGAACGAGAAATCAAGGTTATCGGAGACAGCTTTTTAAGGTCACATATAGAAAAAATCTTTTGTGATAAAGTATATGGTTCTGACCGTAAAAGCAAACTGAGACAAGAGATAAAGAATATGCAGGCTGAACTTAAGGCTTTAGAGGATAATGAGGGCAATGATTAAAATTAATAGGTGGTATAGCCAAAAAATTATAGATTGGTATGTTTCTATTATTGAACCCAAGGTTAAAGAAGCATATGACCTTTATGCTGATATATTAAAATCAACAGAAGAAGCAGCCATATTTAACGATTCTTCAGGTAATTACTCAAAGGATAAAGTTATTAGACTTTTATCAGCAAAACGATATGAATTGTTTCAAAGCAATGATATAGGAAAGTATTTTCAGTATGAGAAAAAGTCTATTGATGAACAATTAGAAGCTGATATTAATGATATAAAAAGTAAACTGAATACCAAAGATATGACAGCCAAGGGATTTATTGCCCCAAAAGGAGAAACAGGAAAAACTAAAAATGAATATTTTAAATTTCTTCTTAACTCGAAAAATATAAAAAAAAATCTTCCAGATAATATTAAAACCATTGAAAATTTTAAGAAATATCTTAATGCGCTTTTATATGGTGCAATTAGTGCTATAATTTCCTATGATTTAATGGATGACCGTACACGGCATAAACTTATTTCTTCATTGGGAGTAGAAGTATGTCCATACTGCAACAGACAATACATTAATTCTTGGGAAGAAACTTTGAATAATCAAGTACATATTACTGCTGATTTAGACCATTTCTACCCTAAGAGCAAATTCCCATTATTTTCACTATCTTTGTTTAATTTTATTCCATCATGTCAAATCTGCAATCAAAGAATGAAGGGAAGAAAATTTTCTCCTATGATTTATCCTTTTGAAGAAAGATTTGGCAATGATGCTGTATTTGTAATTGATAATACTGGACTATCTTCTTATGAAGAATTAAAAATATTGCAAGGAGCTATGTCAGAGAATATAAATATTTCTTTTTTTATTAATAGCAGTGCATCTAATGAGATAAAAAATAAGATTAACAGAAGCATTGAACAATTTAAACTAAAAGAAATATATCAATCTCATTCTAATTATGTTGCAGAATTACTTGTCAAGAAACGCATTTATTCAGACGGAACATATTTAGAAATGTTGAAAAATCAATTTGGTGATTTGAATTTAAATGAAAGTGAATTAGATGTGTTTTTGTATGGATTTAACTGGCAAGATGGTGAAGATATAAACAAACCATTATCTAAATTAACATATGATATTATTAAACGATAAATTAATATTGCGTTTATAAAGTAAAACATAAATAAGTTTCTTAATGTTTCAGTTCTTCCAATAAGTTGTCTATTGTTAAGAAACCGAGACAATGTTTTGTTGATATAACGGGTAAAGGAATTTGATTTTTTTAATGAATAGACTGCTTTTTGGAAGAACCCATCATGCTCATAATAGATGCTGACGAAGAAAAGCAGGTCATAGACAATAAAGTTCTGGAAATCATATGGAGCGATGATTTTTATCTTGATGATGACAAAAAAGAGCTGTACCTTAAAAATAGTTGTGCAGAAGTGTACGGAAAATATGTTGTTTGCTCGGTGTATATCACACAGGGACAGGGTGGAATAGTTTTCGTGTGGGATACTGATAAAAAAGAAGTGGTTCACTATTCAAAGGAGAGTTTGTAGTAAAAGCGTGCTTGCATGATAATAAAATTTATATATTGAGACTTATTTCTTACTGGGGAGTTAAAGCACATCTTAAACTTGGTTACTGTGAATTCGGAANTAAGTCGGANGATAGTGAAGATATTGAAGTTAAAACAGAACNTAAAATNAGTAATNACNGATTTTTCAATTCTGACGACTATTTCTTTGAGTTTGATAGTGATGGATTTGTAAGTATCAGGACAGTCGGATAAAGTTATATTTCACTTGATTTACATTTCTTTTTGTGATATAATAGAAGAAATAAAGCAGAAGGTGATATACAATGAGAAGGTATTTCAATATAACAGGGGATTGCAAGCCTAAACTGCACTATATGGTAGACCTGACTCAGAGGCTTGAAAAGATAAAGGCAATGGTTGACAGCGGAGAATATTTTGTAATCAATCGTGCGAGACAGTTTGGAAAGACTACCACTCTCAAAGCGTTACAGAGATTTCTTGCAGACGAGTATTATGTAATAAGTCTTGACTTTCAATATCTTACTGATGAGGATTTTATGGATTCAAAAAGCTTTGTAATTGCTTTTGCTCAGGAAATACTGGATTCCATCAATGAAAGTATTGTAATTCCAGATGAACAAAGAAAACAGCTTGAAGAAATAGCAGATGGAAAAACAGTCCGAATGGCTATGTTGTTCAGAATAATTACCAAATGGTGCGGTAATGTTTCAAAGCCGTTGGTACTTATGATTGACGAAGTAGACAGTGCTTCTGATAAAAGAGTATTTCTTGACTTTTTGGGATTGCTGAGAGCCTGTTATATTAACAGAGATATAAATCCAACATTTCAGTCTGTAATACTTGCTNGAGTTCATGATATAAGANATCTGAAGCAGAATATACGCNCTGACAGTGAGNATAAACATAACAGTCNATGGAATANAGCTNCAAAATTTGATATTGATATGAGTTTTTCTGTATCTGATATATCAGGAATGCTTGAAGAATATGAAACTGATAACCATACTGATATGAATATTGAAGAAATATCTCAGCTTATTTATGATTATACTTCGGGTTATCCTGTACTTGTAACAAAAATCTGTAAGTATATTGATGAGGAAGTTAAATTATGGATAAAAGACGGAATTGTAAAAGCAGTAGGAATTATTCTTGGAGAAACAAATCCGTTGTTTGAATCTCTTATAAATAAAATAGAAGATTATCCTGATATTAAGGATAATCTTTACAGGATTCTTATTAAAGGTGCAAAAATGCCATACAGTCCTGATAATGAATCAGTAAAAAGTCTTATGAGATATGGATTTGTCAAGGTTCAGAATAATGAACTTGTTATATCAAACAGAATTTTTGAAACACGTCTGTATAATTTATTGCTGACATCTGATGAAATGAAAAATACTCCTATTTTTAAAGCGGGTTATTGTGACAAGCCTGAATTTATAAAAAATGGTCAGCTTGATATGGAACTTATATTGGAACGTTTCATTATTCACTTCAATGACATATATGGCAATAATCCTGATAAGTTTATTGAGGATGATGGCAGAAAGTATTTTTTGCTTTATTTACGTCCGATTATAAATGGTGTAGGCAATTATTACATCGAAGCTCAGACACGTGACCACAAACGCACTGATATTATAGTAGATTATCTTGGTCAGCGTTATATAATTGAATTAAAAATTTGGCACGGAGATGAGTACAACAGCAGGGGAGAGCAGCAAATTGCTGATTATCTTGAATACTATCATATCAATAAAGGCTATCTGCTGAGTTTCAATTTTAATAAAAATAAGAAAAGCGGATTGCAGACTATTGAAATCGGTGATAAAACTATTGTTGAGGCAATAGTATAATCAAATTTGGCATACCCTTATCCGTACCCTTACGGCAATGAAATTACCCTGAAAACAATGAAAATAATGCGATTTT
>WFMB01000067.1 GCA_009177185.1 Bacteroidales bacterium | reverse complement strand
GAACTGTTCCAACTTGTCATGTCCATGGAGCAATATCGTCTCATTCTCTTCGCCACGCAGTATCCTGATAATATACTCCTTCTTGAAGTTCTCCTTCACCGCCTGAATCGCCTGCAACACAAGCAGCAGGTTCTCCTTCTCTTCTATCTTCTTCTTCGGGTGCAAGCAGTTGTCGCAATTACCGCAATTATCATGTCCATACTCCTCGCCGAAGTAGTGCAGCAACATCTTGCGGCGACAAACTGACGACTCACAATATGAAGCCGTTTCACTCAGAAGGTGGCTGCCGATTTCCTTCTCCGCAGGNGTCTTGTCCTTCATGAATTTCTCCANCTTCTNCAAGTCCTTGTGNTTGTAGNACGTNATACACCTGCCTTCACCACCGTCACGCCCTGCACGTCCCGTCTCCTGATAGTAGCCCTCCAAGCTCTTGGGANTGTCATANTGGATAACNTAGNNCACATCGGGNTTGTCAATGCCCATGCCAAATGCGATTGTAGCCACAATCACATCCACACGCTCCATGATGAAGTCGTCCTGTGTCTCGCTGCGGTCCTTCGTGTCCATGCCTGCATGATAAGCCANAGCCTTGATGTTATTGGCACGCAACACCTCAGCGAGGTNTTCCNCCTTTTTGCGACTCAAGCAATAGATGATACCGCTTTTGCCTGGGTTCTGCCTGATAAACTTGATAATATCCTTATCAACATTAGCGGTCTTCTGGCGCACCTCATAATAANGATTCTGTCGATTGAACGACGACTTGTAATCCTGCGCATGAGAAATGCCCAGATTCTTCTTGATATCGTTCCGAACCTTGTCTGTAGCCGTTGCCGTAAGGGCTATCACAGGGGCATCGTATATCCTCTTGGCTGCCTCTCGGATATCCTCGTCCGAGGGTAGTTCAGGCAATGCCACCACCGCAGGCTCGTCAGCCATCTGTTCCTTCAGTTCAGCATAGCGACGACGGATGGAAGGCATGATGGCAAGCAGGGAATCCACAAACTTCTCATCAAGGCGCACACACTTATCCGAACGTNCCTTAATCGCCTCCTTCATCTCACCCATANACGAAATGACATCAGCCAAGCTCTTCACCCTGCGTGTCAAGCCCTCCAGTTCCGCTTCATCCACTCTGTCTGGGAATTGCTTGAACTCCTTCGTCAGTTCATCCAGCTTCAACTTCTTCTCACGATAAGCAACAGCCAAATCCTTCACAATCTGCATTCTCGAACGGGGAACGAACAGCTCCACAATCGGTGCCATAGCAATCCAGTTGATGACAGGACGAATCCTGCGATACTCAGGGCGGAAATCATGTCCCCACTCCGATATGCAGTGCGCCTCATCAATGGCATAGAACGAGATGTTCACTTGTCGCAGGAACTCCACATTCTCCTCTTTCGTCAACGATTCAGGAGCCACATACAACATCTTCGTCTTGCCCGACATGATGTCACTTTTCACCAAGTCGATATTCGCCTTGGTCAACGAAGAGTTGATGAAGTGCGCCACCCCATCCTCCTCACTGATGTGCTTGATGGAATCCACCTGATTCTTCATCAGCGCAATCAGCGGAGAAATCACAATCGCCGTACCCTCCATCAACAACGCCGGTAACTGATAACACAATGACTTGCCGCCACCAGTTGGCATCAACACGAACGTGTCCTGACGGTCAAGCAGATGCTGAATAATCACCTCTTGATCGCCTTTGAACATATCAAAACCGAAATAGTATTTTAGCGCTTGCTGAAGTGTTACAGGTTTTTCCATTGGACGTTAGAGTGTATTATTAAAAAGGGAGGATNTCTCGTTTTCCAANAACAAAGNTATAAACCTCATTNGAATTTACAAAGAAAAAGCAAGAAAAATGAGTATTTTCTACCATTAGCACATCATCTGTCTTCTGTACTTTCTTTCAGCACCGACATATTCGCGCTCTCCACCTGCTGCCGTGCAAAATCGAGCGTCACCACATATTCGGTCGCTTCCGTCGAGGGAACCTCGAACATGGGCTTCGTCATAATCAGCTCAATGAGCGACCGCAAACCACGAGCTCCAAGCTTGAACTCTATGGCTTTATCAACCACATAATCCAGCACGCCTTCCCCGAACGTGAGCTTCACACCATCAATCTCAAACATCTTCTCATATTGCTTCACGATGGAGTTCTTCGGCTCAGTCAAGATGGAACGCAATGCAGTTCGGTCAAGCGGTTCCAGATGGGTCAACACTGGCAAACGACCGATTATCTCAGGAATCAAGCCAAACGACTTCAAGTCCATGGGCGCAATGTACTGCATCATGTTCGACGGGTCTATCTTTGCCACATTTCGCGCAGCGTCAAAGCCCACCACATGGGTGTTCAAACGCTGGGCAATCCGCTTCTCGATGCCGTCAAACGCACCGCCACAGATGAAAAGGATGTTTCGGGTATCCACCTGAATGAACTGCTGCTCAGGATGCTTACGACCACCCTGTGGCGGCACGTTCACCACACTGCCCTCCAGCAGTTTCAGCAATCCCTGCTGCACACCCTCACCACTCACGTCGCGCGTGATGCTCGGATTATCGCTCTTACGCGCGATTTTATCAATCTCATCAATAAACACAATGCCCTTTTCCGCCTTCTTCACATCGCCATCAGCAGCCTGCAGCAAGCGTGCCAACAAACTCTCCACATCCTCACCCACATAGCCAGCTTCCGTCAGCACCGTGGCATCCACCATGGCAAATGGCACCAGCAGCATCTTCGCAATCGTGCGAGCCAAAAGCGTCTTGCCCGTACCCGTGCTACCCACCATGATGATGTTCGACTTCTCCAGCTCCACCTCATCTTCCACACCACGGTGATTCAAACGCTTGTAATGGTTATACACCGCCACCGAAAGTGCCACCTTCGCAGCATCCTGACCAATCACATACCGATCAAGATACTCCTTGATTTCCTTTGGCTTCGGCAGATTCTCCAGTTTCGACTCATCCTTTCCGCCCTTCCGTGTTTCTCTNACGATAGCGGACGCCTGTTCCGCGCACGNGTCGCAGATAAAACCATTCAAGCCCGACATGAGCAGTCCCACCTCGTTCTCCGAACGTCCGCAGAACGAACACTNANCTTGTNTCGCCACNTCCCTATATATNATAATGTGTCANTTTCANCCTTNNCTCACCAGCACCTCGNCCACCATGCCATACTCCTNGGCTNCCTCNGCAGTCATCCAGTAGTCACGATCGCTGTCGGCCCACACCTTGTCAAAAGGCTGATGGCTATGGTCGCTGATGATGGTGTATAGCTCCTTCTTCAACTTCTGAATCTCGCGAGCCGTGATTTCGATGTCACTTGCCTGACCCTGCGCACCGCCCATTGGCTGGTGAATCATGATGCGGCTGTGGGGCAACGCGCTGCGCTTGCCCTCCTTGCCAGCCACCAGCAGCACTGCAGCCATGCTGGCTGCCATGCCAGTGCAGATTGTCCGCACATCGCTGTTGACAAATTGCATCGTGTCGTAAATGCCCAAGCCTGCATACACGCTTCCACCCGGCGAGTTGATGTAGATGCTGATGTCCTTAGCTGTATCAACGCTGTCCAGATAGAGCATCTGTGCCTGCAACACGTTGGCAGTGTAGTCATTCACCTCCGTGCCCAAGAAAATGATACGGTCCATCATCAATCGTGAAAAAACGTCCAACTGGGTGACATTCAGCTGACGTTCCTCTAATATATAAGGATTCAGNTACCCAGCCTGTGACTTGACCACATCATCGAGCATCATACTATTCNTTCCCAANTGCTTAATCGCGTACTTTCTAAAATCGTCCAACATCATATTATTCTNTCTAATTAGGATTTCACTCTTTCCANGCACAAAGGTATAAAAAAAGTGGTAAGAACCAAAATTCTCACCACTTTTTTTCACTTTTTGTGATTGACATCCCGTCTATCAAGCAAACATCTTGTTGAAGTCCTCGGCACTCACCGTGCTCTCCTTCAGCGTCACCTTCTCCTTCATCGCCACACCCAGCTTCAACTCGATGCAACGGTCAATCAGGTTATCCACCGTCTCACGCTTCTTCAACATCTCTTTCACAGAGCTCTCAAGATACTCCTCAGGGATGTTCAGCATGCCATACTGAGCGAACTGCATACGCGTCACCTCCTTCGCCATGTTCTTTACATCCTCGTCGTCCACCTTGATTTCATTCTGCTCCACCAGCTTCTCCTTGATGAGGTGCCAAGTCAGTTCCTCAATGCTCTTCTCAAACTGAGCATCCACCTTCTCCTGGTCACCCACGTTGGCAAGAAGAATCTTCTTCAACTTATCCTCAGGGAACTCCAGCTTGCCCACCTTCTCGGTCACATACTTGCGCACGTCGAGAATGAACTTGTAGTCGCTGTCCTTCTTGAACTGCTCAGAAATCAACTCCTTCACCTTCGCACGGAAGTCATCCTCGGTCTTCACCTCACCAGCAGGGAACACGGTGTCGAACAGGTCCTGGTCGAGCGCACCCGGCACGAAACGAGTGATTTCAGTAATTTGGAAATTGAACTCACCCTTATGGTTCAAAGCATCCTCCTTCTCCACTTTCAGCAGCGAAGTCAGTTCAGCCTCGTTATCAGCGTATGCCACCGATGGATTGAAAGTCACAATGTCGTTCACCTTCACGCCATCAAACAACTTCTTCTGGTCGTCGTTCTTGAAGTACTTAGGCAACATCACCACGTCCTCAGCCGTCACAGGAGTCTCCACGTCAAGTTCTGTGATGACACCCTTCACCATGTCGTTGTCCTCATAAGAGTCCACCTTCTCATATTTGCCACCACGCTGACGGTACATATCCACATGGTTCTCCACCATCTGGTCAGTCACATCCACGTTGTAGTAGTCCACCTTGTCCTTCTTCGTCAGCTTCACCTCAAACTCAGGAGCAATAGCCAACTCAAATTTGAAGGTGAAGCTCTCGCCTTCCTTCAAATCCACGTTGTTGTTCTCCTCAGTGGGCAGAGGCTCGCCCANCNTNTTGATTTTGTTCTCNCGGATATAGNTGAANAGNCCATCCTNAAGAATCTTGTTGACCTCTTCGGCGAGAATGGATACACCAAACTGCTTCTTAATCAGACCAACCGGCACCATGCCCGGACGGAAGCCCGGCATAGTCATTTTCTTCTTTGCGTCCTTGATAGCCTTCTCATACTTCTCCGTATAGTCGGCAGGCTCCACCACGGCAGTCATCACCGCGTTCACCTTGTCAATGTACTCTACTGAAATGTTCATTGTGTCTATTGTTTGTTTAATTGATTTCACATTACTCCACATACATCTTTGTCAACTGAAAAGCATCTTTCCAGCCGCCAAAGACCCAAAATCGGGTGCAAAGATACGACTTCCCGTCCGAACCGCCAAACTTTCGTGCAGAAAAGACAACGCTTTCACACCAAGAATGCGAATAGTCCCAACTCGTTGGCAAGGATGAGCAGAATGCAGACGGGAGCGAAGTATCGAATGATAAAACGGAAGACGGGATAGAGCGGCGAACGGAGCGTGCCACCATTGGTCAGTTCGGCGCGGAGCACCCGCTTGTCCACCACCCAGCCGAGGAAGACGCACATGAGCATGCCGCCAATGGGCATAATGAGCTTTGCCACCAAAAAGTCGAAGAGGTCGAAGAAGCCCATGCCAAAGATTTTCACGTCTGCCCAATCGCCAAACGACCACGAGCAGAAGGTGGCGAACAGCATGCACACTACACTGACCACCACAGCCGCCAACGGACGTGGCAGACGGAGGTTCTTGTGGAAGTAAGCTGCCGACATTTCAAGCATGGAGATGCTGCTGGTCAATGCTGCCATGACCAGCAACAGATAGAATATCAAGGAGAAAGCATAAGCCAACACGGGAATGCCGCCAAACACCTGCTGGAAAACGTTGGGCAGCGTGACAAACACGAGCGAAGGCCCTGCATCGGGACGCAGCCCGGGGATGGAATAGACGGCAGGAAAGACGATAAGCCCACTGAGCAACGCCACCAGCGTGTCAATGCCAGCCACGCTCAGCCCGTCCTTCATCAAATCCACATCCTTGCGGAAGTAGCAAGCATAGGTACAGAGACATCCCAACCCCACGCTGAGCGAGAAGAACGCCTGCCCCATCGCACTGAGAATCACGGAGCCGTTCACCTTGGAAAAGTCGGGATTGAAGAGGAACTGCAAGCCTTGCCAGGCATTGGGCAGCGACAAGGAGCAACCGACCAGCACCACGATGAAGACGAACAACAGGGGCATCATAATCTTGGAGCCTCGCTCGATACCCTTCTGCACACCGAGGGCAACAATGCCACAGGTCAGCGCAAGGATAATGGCTGTCCAAAAGACAGGATGGAGCGAATCGGACGAGAACGCCACGAAGTCCGTCTGGAACTCCGCCGCGGTCTTGCCTGCGAAACCATTCCTCAGTGCCTCGAAAGCGTAGTAGAACGTCCAGCCTGCCACCACCGCATAGTAGCTCAGCACCAAGAAGCCGCTGACGACGGGTATCATGCCCATCCATTGCCAGCCCTTCCTGCCGCCGCTCATCTTCTCGAACGCACCCGACACATCGCTGCCGCCATGACGCCCAATGGCAAACTCCGTCACCATGATAGGCACACCGAGCAAGAGCATGAAGAGCACATAGATGAGGATGAAAGCCGCTCCGCCATGTTCGCCAGCCTCGGTGGGGAAACGCCACACGTTGCCCAAGCCCACAGCACTGCCAGCCGCTGCAAGGATGGCACCCACCTTGGATGCGAAGACATTTTTGTTCGATGCACTTTTCATGCTTGCGTGTGTTTACGCCTTTGGCGGACAAAGGCACGTTGTTTTCAATTCCTGAGTCGGATTTTCCACTCGTCGCCGTGCCGCACCAGCTTGTGCCCAACCACCTCCTTGGTGCTGTCAGCAAACGTATATTGGCAATAAGCGAGGCATATACTATCGTTCTGCAACTGGGTATCCACCACATCGACAGCCACGACAGACGGGCGTTCCGCACCCCGCCATTCCTGGTGCTGGCGCAGCGCGTCCAGCATGAAAGCACGCTGCACCGAGTCCAACGGCACACCGATATCCACATGCTGCAGATACCTCTCATAGTCGCCCCGTTCCAATGCTTCCAGCGCCGCCTTCAGCGACTCCTTCATCACATTCTCAGGCGCGCTCTCATGACACGCAGCAAGACACAACGCTACCAACAGGAACAGGCACTTCCGCTTCATTCTCCAGCCCTTTTCCTTATTTCTGTCTGATGTACACGTTGATGGGCGTGCCCTTGAAATTCCAGTGGTCGCGTATCTGATTCTCCAAGAACCGCTTGTACGGCTCTTTCACATACTGCGGCAGGTTGGCGTAGAACACGAACGAAGGCACTCGCGTGTCAGGAATCTGCATCACATACTTAATCTTGATGTACTTGCCCTTCAGCGATGGCGGCGGTGTAGCCTCGATAATCGGCAGCATCACCTCGTTCAGCTTCGCCGTCGAAACCTTGTTGGTGCGCGCCTCATACACCCTCTTCGCCTCCTCCAGCACCTTGAAGATGCGCTGCTTCGTCACAGCCGACGCAAAGATGATGGTAAAGTCCGTGAACGGCGCAAAACGGTTGCGGATGGCATTCTCAAAGTGGCGAATGGCTTCGTTCGACTTATCCTCCACCAAGTCCCACTTATTCACCACCACCACCAGACCTTTCTGGTTCTTTTGAACCAGCTGGAAGATGTTGATGTCCTGCCCCTCAATACCGCGCGTGGCATCCACCATCAGCACGCACACGTCCGAGTTCTCGATGGCGCGAATGCTTCGCATCACAGAATAATACTCCAAATCCTCCGTCACCTTGTTCTTCTTGCGAATGCCCGCTGTATCAACCAGATAGAAGTTGAAACCGAACTTCTCATACTTCGTATAGATAGAGTCACGCGTCGTGCCAGCAATGTCAGTCACCACATTGCGGTTATCGTCCAGAAACGCATTGATGATGCTCGACTTGCCCGCATTCGGACGCCCCACCACAGCGATTCTCGGAATGTTCTCCTCAATCACCTCCTTCATCTCCTTCGTAAAACTATCGACCACAGCATCCAAGAGGTCGCCCGTGCCGCTACCCGTCAGCGAGCTGACACACATCGGGTCGCCCAAGCCAAGGCTGTAGAACTCTGCCGCATCATAGCGGTGCTCATTGCTATCGACCTTGTTAGCCACCAAGAACACTGGCAACTTGCTACGGCGCAGAATGTCAGCCACCTCCAGGTCGAGGTCAGTCACCCCCACCCTCACATCCACCATGAAGAGAATCACATCACACTCCTCAATGGCGATGAGCACCTGACGGCGGATTTCCTCCTCGAACACATCATCCGAGTTCACCACCCAGCCGCCAGTATCAACCACCGAAAACTCCTTGTTGCCCCACTCACACTTGCCATACTGACGGTCGCGCGTCGTACCAGCCTCATCACTCACAATGGCATGACGGGTCTTCGTCAGCCTATTAAACAGGGTCGATTTCCCCACATTGGGACGACCCACTATTGCCACCAAATTTGCCATAAGTTACTGATTTTCGTTGCAAAGGTACGACAAATCCCCAAACATACCAAAAAGAAACACGCTTTTTCGTTCCTGCCACAAAGCGTGAGCACGCCCCCTCCCCAGCCCTGCACCAATGCCGCCCATGACCCACAAACGGAAGCGGAAACGCCCCACCGCCGAAGTCGTTCATAACTTATGAATAATTGTTCACAAGTTTGGGATAATTATTCATAACTTACGGATAATTGTTCATAAGTTATGAATAAGCAAAGATCCATCCCTCCTTTTCTGGCACGACCCACACACTCGCCATCGGAACACAAAAAATTATTGTCAAAAAACAACATCTCATTTTGCCCACTCAAAATAAATGGCTACCTTTGCCACTGAGTTGCCAATCTCTTGGCGAAGAGAGGCAGCCCCTTACGAAATAAAATAACAGCATTAGCTATTATTCGGTGAATCTAGAAACCTAGGAAATTTCAAGATATACCACCCAAAGAATAAGCCGNTAATGTNTGCGCGATAGAGCGTGGACGGGNCTTATCNGGTGGTATGGGCTATCCTAGGGCCTCTAGNTTCAGATAAGAGCGATTCACGCTCTTACTGTGTCTAGAGGTCTCTCTGTATAGACCCATATTCAGCCGATGATATAGCCTGATGCCTAAATGCTATATCGTTATGTATTTACAAGCAAAACAAATCGTCACCCTTCAACAACTGAAGGGATTCGGACCTGCTGCCATCATGAAGATAGGCAGCTACGTGTGTGACAACAGGATTTCCGTCGAGACCGACTTGGTGTTGTGGGAAGTCTTGCAAAATGTGTTGTCGGCAAAGAAACTCGAAAAAATTTCATTTGACGACATCCTATCAGCGTCTGATGATGCCAAACGGATTATCGATGCATCAGAACGAGAAGGAATCAAGACACTGGGATACTGGGATGAAGATTTTCCGAAAATGCTGGCCAATGTTACCAATGAAGAAGGCAAGCGTAAGCCCTGTGTGTTGCTCTATTACAAAGGAAATTTAACAGCCCTAAAAAAAACAGGTCTTGCTATCATTGGCACAAGAGAGCCTGATACGGACGGCTTAAAGGCAGGAGAGTATTTTGCCAAAGCTTTCGCGACGCATGGCTTCAACATTGTTAGCGGCTTGGCTGTTGGCTGCGATACACTTGGGCATCGTGGCGCATTAGACGTTGAAGGTACAACAACAGCCTTTCTTGCACATGGCTTGGATTCTATTTACCTAGCAGAAAACGAGGGACTGGCAAACGAGATTGTAGAGAAAGGAGGTTTGCTGCTCTCGGAATATGCCTTAAACACTCCTGTGTCACGGTATAATCTCGTAGCCCGTGACCGTCTGCAATCAGCACTAACCAAAGCCTGTTTGGTCATTGAAACGGGCAGACATGGCGGCACTATGCACGCAGCCAAAACTACACTTGCAGCCAACAAACCGTTGCTCGTTGTGGACTACAACGACAAGAACGGTGAGAAGAAACAAGGCAACACATGGCTGGCTTCACAAGGCGCAATCCTGCTAACTTCCAAAGACGATTTGGAGAAGATTTCAGCAGAAATCAAGGCAGGAACTTTGTACAATACGAACACTCAACTTGACTTGTTCGTATGAAAAGCATCATCTTTGACCTCGACCTAACACTGGTCGATTCTACACTTGCCGAACAAGCCCGTAGTGAAAGGAACTGGCAAAAAGCCTATTCGCTCATTCCGCAATTTACCGTCTATGATGGGCTGTTGCCTATATTCGACCTTATCAGGAAACATCATATCAAGACTTCCATTGTAAGCACCTCACCACGAGCTTATGTTGAAAAAGTGGTTGAGCACTTCCAACTGCCCATTCAATGGATTGTCGGCTATCACGACGCAAGACCTCACAAACCCAATGCAGCCCCGATGCTCCGCGTACTTGAAATGATGGACGAACGAGCCAACAATGTTATTTCTTTTGGCGACCGTGTGATTGACATTCAAGCCTCCAACGCTGCTAACATTGAAAGCGTGGCTTGCTTTTGGGGTACAAAGGAACGTGCAGAACTTGTTCGCTCCGATTATCGACACGCTATCATTGAACCACATGAAATCATAACCTTAATCAGATAATCAGCCATGGGACTCATCAATTATATTAAAGAACAACTAAATCCTGAAATAGTTCGGCAGTTCAACGATTTGTACGACCATCATAGTAAAGCCATCCATTTATATTGCAAAGGCGGATATAAAGATCCTAACCACATCAAATGGCAACCAAGAAGAAAAGGCTATCCGACTCCAGAAAAAACGATTAGTTTCCAATGGAAAAAGAAACTTGTAGAAGAAAAGGAACACATCTTGAATTGGTATCGTGAAGAAACAGAATACACAAAGGGCTGTGCATACGCTACGAGCCATCCTTATGGTCTAACCATTGCATTAAGGGCAAAACGTATCATGCCCAAAGATGCACCTACGCCTTATTTACCAGAGTGGGAAAAATCAGAAGGTGGTGCGCCTTTTCTTCCAACACAACCATTGAGAACATCATATAAGAATGTTCCATTTTGTTCAATTACGGGGGAAATATACCAATCTGTCGATTGGCAACAAGTGGAACAATGGGAAACGGAAGCAAGAAATCTGCTCAAACGAATAGCCTATATTTCAAAGTGGCAAAAAGAGCAATCTGACTTTGCCTCCAAGTGCAATTCCCTCAAAAAGAAGGAACTGCCTGATTGGGGATGCTATTTCTACGATGTTCTACTTCCCACAGCAGACAATACAGACAATTATCTCGCAAAAGTAAGACAAGTCTTCTATACATCTTACTGCTCCGATACAGAACTTGACTATACCCATTTCTCCCATTGTTCAGGAAACAGACAAACTGTTAGTTCTCTCCTACGAATGGATTCGAGTTTCTTGAAATTCGTTCATCCTTTGCTAGGCTATATTGGGGCTTTAAATAAAGATGCCAATGGCAATTTAACCGTTGTACTTGGAAATAGCGAAGCTGTACATAGTGTTGAATTGAATAAATACCATTTCCGCCAACTGATTGACAAATTAAAAGACAATGGCATTCCCGTTGTACAATATGAAGAACTCGACACCATATACAACAGTGTCCCGTTAAAGAAAATTATCGTCGTCATTGAAGTGGTAACATCCAATGACCATTTGAAAACAATCTGTTCCAGGTTGTTTCAAAAGTATGAAGAAGAATCACCGCTAATAGTATATGCCACTATTCTAAAAGAATACTCTTCTAGCGAGATGCGAAGTCTTATAGACGAAGAAAACAAAAAAATTGAGGAGGCTAAAAGGAAGAAAAAGGAGGAAGAGGAAAAACGCAGGAAAGAAGAAGAAGAAAAAAAGCGGCAAGAGAAAGAACTTCGTACCAAACGGATGATGCTTGCGACTGCAGAAAGCACAAACTGGCCCATGGTAAAAGGTGTACACCACTATTTTTTCTATTACTACTATCCTACAAGGTTTGAGAACGTGACAGCCTTTGATTGGAATGTGCGCAACTTGATATGGGACTTTAAAAAGGGCACCAGCTACAAGCGTGTTTACCATATACTCTGCACCAAATTGCGGAGAATCTATAGCAAGGCGATGATAAACTCACTCACGTTTGTCTGCATTCCCGCTTCCACCTATGAAACACATCAAAAGCGTTACCAATCATTTATNACNGATGTATGCAACGNCACNGGCATGGAAAATGGATATGAACACATTACGATTGTCAAGGAAAAAGCCCCCACACACCNTNGTGGAAACTCATCTGCAGAATATGAGTATGATAAAGACTTCTTCAATAGGAGGCTTGTCATCCTTTTTGATGATGTTGTTACTCGTGGCGACTCACTTGCAAAAATGAAAGCCGAACTGGAAAATGTCGGCGCCCATATTGTTGCGGCTTTATCAATCGGGCGAACATACAGCGACTATCATGGTAACACTAGAAAACAACATCCATGGATTTGTGAAAACATTGACCTCCCAACTCTTAATAATATCAAGAAGGAGGATGATTCCAAGAAATCTGTAGAGGACGATACTATAGAGGAAGGTACGGAAGCTTAATAAATACGTTTAACCTTTTAATCAATATAAAAGATATGACAAAAAGGAGTGTCACCTTTGCCATCTTGACCTGTTATCAATACAACGACAACAGTCCATAGCCACAAGTCATGTCTTATAACTTTTATACAAAAAACGCTCAATAACCATGCTTCGAGAGGGCGCATTGGTCAATGAGCGTTTTTTTTGCATTTTTTTCTTTTTCTCACAGAAAAAAAATAATTTTACTTGACTTTTCGGAAGTTGTGCGTTTACAGAACAGATGACAGCAGAGGAATTTGGACATATCGCCCAGTGGTTGCGACCGCAGATGATGCGGGTCGCGATGGACTTTTTCCACCACAGAGAAGAGGCTGAGGATGTGGTGCAGGAAGTGCTGATACGATTGTGGCAAAGAGAACGGACATACGCCACTGCCAAGCAAGAAGAGCTGACGGCACTGGCAATCAAGGCGACCAAGAACCTATGTGTCAGCATGTGGAGGAAGCAGAAACTGCGGCAAGGAGTGCCGATTGAGGATTACCTCGCAGGTGTCAGCAGCGATGAACAAGCGGACAAAGCGTTGCTGACGACGGAANAGGCGCAAATCATCGACACCGCCNTCGNCCAACTNNCCCGTNCCGAACAGCGACTGATTCGGCTGAAACANNACGAGGACNTGTCATCGGACGANATCGCCCTGCTGACAGGCATTCCCACCCGCTCCGTCCGCACCATGCTATCGTCGGCAAGACGAAACTTACTAAAACTTTTGAGACAATGAAGCAGACATTGATTGACAAATACTTGAACGGGGAGACCTCCCTGCAAGAAGAGCACACGCTGAGCCGCATGCTCCAAGCCATTCCGCCCACTCACAGGACGGAGACCGAGAAAGCCCTGCTCCTGATGCTGACGGCAACGCCCACTGCAATCGAGGGCGACCTCTTCACGGTTGACTATACGGAGGAGTATGACCGCATCGTCAGCGAACGGAAACGCCGCATTGGGTGGCGGAACATGGGCATTGCCGCCACTATCGCCCTTGTCGTCTCCCTCGGCTTCATGCTCCACATCCCCACCAATGAGGACATTGCCGTGGCTTACATCAACGGCACGAAGGTGAGCGATGAACAGCAGGTGTTGACCATGATGGAAAGCACGATGGGCGACCTCTTTGCCCACAGCGATACAGAAGAAAAACTTCAGGACCTATTTAATCCCGAATAGTTAATATGAAACGACTGATATTTCTGATGCTCTGCATCACCACAGCCATGAGCATCCATGCCCAGAAGGAACTGAGCATCAACGACATCTTGAAGGGGAATGGCATCGACAAAAGCCGCGTCACCGAAACCATCATCCGAGGCGAACGGCTGAAGCCTTACCACCTCACATCCTTCCACAGCATCAAGTTCAATGCCACCGAGAAGGAACGGGACGATACGGAAAAGCAGTTCTACACCTACATCACCCAAAACGCTGCCCAAGGCAAAGACGGCAAGACCAACAGCGAGCTGGAAAGCCGAGGCGGGCACCTCTACTATGCCATCGCTGAGGTAAAGCCCCTGTCGCCTTACGACCGACGCTACATCTGCTATCAGTGCAGCCCCGACGCAAACAACACATTCCGCCTCACGCTGGTCACGCTGGAAGGTCGTGTCTCATTACAGAATCTCCAGAAAATGTTCAAGAAATAAAATAACACAACATGAAAAAACTTTCATTCTTCCTCGCCATGGCTATGATTGCCACAACGAGCATCGCGGCAAAAGCCACCAACGAGCAACTCGCCGAAGAACACCCTGGCGGATGGAACTTCGATGCACTTTTCACCCTCAACAAGAAGCCAAGCAGCTGGAATATGAGGCCAACACCCACCTTCTCGCTGGGCTTCATCAGCGGGGTAAACGAAACTGAAGGGGTACACATCAACATGGGACAGTCAATAGAGCTGGAACTGAACAACATTATCACAGGATATACTCCCGTGGGCAGAAACGGCCTGCTGGGCATCGGCTTAGGCATCGGTTGGCGCAACTATCGCATGACCAACCGATTGATGTTTGCCAAACATGATGACGGCAGCATCGCTATAGAGCCGTATCCCGAAGGGGCGAACCCCAAATTCAGCCGCATCCACACATTCGGCTTCATCCTTCCACTGAAGTATTACCACAAGATTGGTCGCGGTCGCCACACCTATCTCGCCCTCGGTCCTGAACTCTACTACACACCCCATGCCTGTCTGAAAACCCGTTTCCACAACGAGGACGGCAAACAGAAGCTGAAAAACAACGACCTGCACTTCAACAAGGTAAGCATCGGTGTCGGTGCTGAAATCATCGTACAAAGTTTGGGCATCTATTACAAATACAATCCCTTCGATGTACTCGACACTGACTATGGACCCAAGTTCAACAGCATGACCTTCGGTATAAAGGTGGTAT
>WFMB01000106.1 GCA_009177185.1 Bacteroidales bacterium | reverse complement strand
GTGAGAAGCGAGGGGTAAGGGGTGAGAGGATACCTCATTCACAGGCATTCCTCTCATCCCTTACCCCTCGCTTCTCACCACTTCATCTCTTCCAGTTCCTCACATCTTTCCGTCCATTCGTCTTCTGCAGCTGATAGCTGCGCTTTCAGGTCGCCATATTGGGTGAAGAGGCTTGTGTCCGATGCTCCATCGGGGGTGGCAAGTTTCGTTTCGATGGCGGCTATCTCTTGTTCCAGCCTTGCAATCTTCTGCTCCGCAGCCTCCACGGCTTTCTCCGCTCTCTTGACAAGCTTGTTGTGCTCCTTCTGTTCCGCATAGGAAAGGAGGCTTTGTGCCTTGGTAGTCAGATTCGCATCGCGCATAGCATCGTGCATCGTGGTGTTTCCGTTGGCTGATTGGGGACTCCCCGTCTTCGTACAGGCTTTTGCTGAAGGGCTGCCTGCGCTGTTCTGGTTGCGTCCCAGTTCGTTCAGGCTCTCAATCTGCCGCTTTTGCAGGAAGTCGTAGATGCCGCCGATGTGCTCGCGCACCTTGCCGCCACCGAACTCATACACCTTATCGACCAACCCGTCCAGAAAGTCGCGGTCGTGGCTCACGATGATGGCAGTGCCGTCAAAGTCCCTGATGGCCTGTTTCAGCACATCCTTCGACTGCATGTCCAAATGGTTGGTCGGCTCGTCGAGAATCAGCAGGTTCACAGGCTCCAGCAGCAGCCGTATCATGGCGAGTCGGCTTCGCTCGCCGCCCGATAGCACCTTCACATACTTGTCCGAAGCCTCGCCGCCAAACATGAATGCGCCCAAGATGTCGCGGATTTTCAGGCGAATGTCGCCCTTTGCCACGCGGTCGATGGTGTCGAACACGGTCACGTTGCCATCCAGCAACTGTGCCTGGTTCTGGGCGAAATAGCCAATCTGTACATTGTGGCCCACTTTCAAATGACCGTCGTATGGTATCTCGCCCATGATGCACTTCACCAACGTCGATTTTCCCTCGCCGTTGTTGCCCACAAACGCCACTTTCTCCCCACGCTTGATGGTGAGATTCACATCGGAAAAGACCGTCTTGGCATACCTCTTCGCCACGTCCTCGCAGATGATAGGGTAGTCGCCGCTGCGCAGGCAGGGCGGAAACTTCAGGTGCAGTGAACTTGTATCCACCTCATCCACCTCGATGGGCACAATCTTCTCCAACATCTTGATGCGCGACTGCACTTGGTTCGACTTTGTGGGCTTATACCTGAACGTCTCGATGAACTGCTTGATGTCGGCAATCTCCTTCTGCTGGTTCTCATAGGCACGCAACTGCTGCTCGCGGCGTTCATCGCGCAGCTTCACATACTCGTCATACTTCACCTTGTAGTCGTTGATGCGGTGGCACGTGATTTCGATGGTGCGGTTCGTCACATTATTGATAAATGCACGGTCGTGGCTCACCAGCATCACCGCGTTCGCCCTCTGAGCCAAGAACTGCTCCAGCCACTGGATAGAACCGATGTCCAAGTGGTTCGTCGGCTCGTCGAGCAGCAGCAGGTCAGGCTTCTGCAACAGTAGCTTCGCCAGCTCGATGCGCATGCGCCATCCGCCCGAAAACTCCGACGTGGGTCGCTCGAAATCGCTGCGCTGGAATCCCAATCCCTGCAACGTCCGCTCCAGCTCCGCGCGATAGTTCGTGCCACCCATCATCGTGAAGCGGTCGTTCTCATGCGCGAACCTCTCAATCAGCGCCATGTACCCCTCGCTCTCATAATCCGTGCGCCGTGCAATCTCCTCGTTCATTCTGTCCAGCCGCTCCTGCATCTCGCTGATGTGGGCAAAAGCCGTCTCCGCCTCCTCCATCACCGTGCGGCAGTCAGCCAGCACCATCACCTGTGGCAGGTAGCCAATCGTGATGTCCTTCTGACGCGACACCTGCCCATGCGTCGGCTCCTGCATCCCCGCAATAATCTTCAGCATCGTGCTCTTGCCCGCGCCGTTCTTGCCCACCAAAGCGATGCGGTCCTTCGGGTTCACCACAAAGCTCGCATCCAAAAAGAGTGGGGTGGCGGAAAACTCCACCCCCAGTTTATCAATCGAAATCATCTTGTCTGTTGTTTACGGGGTGCAAAGGTACGAGTAAGCGCGTACAAAAACAAAAGAAACCTCGCTTTTCTGTGTTCTGCCAAGCGTTGAGCCACAGGTTGTTGGGCGCAATACGCACGGCAACGGCTCTCCCACAGCTACGCTTCTCTTCCTTCCACCGCCACAAACATTTGTCTTCCAACAGCAGAGTGTCCAGCCACCCGTCCGAGAAGTCGTTCATAAGTTTGGAATAATTGTTCATAACTTATGAATAATTATCCGTAACTTATGAATAATTGTTCACAAGTTATGAATAAGCAACAGTGCATGGAATAGGAAACGCTCCTCATCGCCTTCTCCCTCTCCTCGTGCTTTCCCTATGGGGCATGGGGATGATGACTGCACCATGTGCTGATTTTCAGAGACTGCTGAGAAATGCTCCTCCAATGTGGTGTGAAGACTAAAAAAGCACCAAAAAAAAATTGTGGATTTGGGATAAAGTCCCTATCTTTGCAACATCTTCACGCCGAGACCGTCTTCGGACGGTGGGAAAGGCTTGTCAGCAACGGCAGACAGGTGCTGTGTGGATACCATATATGGAAAAGCGTATATCACGCGCTTTGTTCTTAACATCTTGAAAGCCTGAGAAACTGACAAGGACCGTTGAGGAACATCGCAACGATAGACGCTCAGGGGTATGTTATATGCTGCCCTCAATGCACACATTTATTATATATAGCGCATTTTCCCTTTTTCCAAGAAGGGTAGTGTGACTATATCATAATGCTTGTGTTGTATGAGGTGTTCTATATAATATAGTGGCGTGGGGTTTAGGTACTCAAAAATGCGCCAAAATCGGTTGTCGGAGAATTGAAAGTTTGCTCGTGTAAATAACTGAAAATAAGGAAAGAATCGGCAAAAACGGAATCTTAAATTATCTAAATGGAAGAGCGATTAGTTTAGGTTGTCTGGGAACACGTTTGGGAAAAGTTTTTATCTTTGCGTTGAAAATTTTAAGCGCGAGATAATAATGAAAATTACAACTTACTTAACAGAATACAAGCGCAAGGTCGCTGAGCCGAGTCCGCTCCCTAACAATATCGGGAGCGAGGGAAACGCATATCTGTGTTTTCGTTTGCGTGACAAGAATCTCGATCTCAAAGTGAGAACGGACATTCCTGTCATGAGTGAGTTTTGGGATAACGACATCCCTGGCTATGGTAAGACGAGGAAACTTTCATTTGCAGACAAGAAGACGGTGAACACTCTCGTTGCCGACATCATCGCCAAGTTATCAGATGAGTACAATGCCGAAACGGCAGATGCTGTTTGGGTAAGAGAGGTTGTGAACCGCTGCATGTTCCCAGAGTTGGAGCAGAAGCGTTCCACTCCGACCTTCATTGACCGCTATGAGCAATACCTCAGAGAGCACACGATGGCAAAGAACTCGTACAACATCTATATGCCTACACTCAAAAAGCTGAAGAGGTATGAGGCATACAAGAGGGAGATAGAAGGCATGGATGACTTCCACCTCTATGTCGAGACCATCACCGCCGATGATTACCATGACTTTGAGGAATACATACAAAGCGAACATGAACTGTTCAANGAGTATGNNGACTTCTATTCCCAGTTTGGACTGAAAGGNGTCAGTGTTCCCAAGCCAATGGCAATNGTGAGCATNNCNTATATGATACGCCANTTGCGNACCATTCACCATTGGTGCATAAAGCAAGGCTATACCACCAACAAGTCCTGTGACCAGGTTTCCAACCCCGACCCGACACNCGGCACACCTATTTATATCACATTGGAAGAGCGAGACAAAATCTATAATGCAGACCTCAGCAATGTATGCATGTCAATACAGATGGCTCGTGACTTCTTCATGTTCCAGTCATTGACAGGATGCAGAGTCGGTGACCTCCGCAGGATGACATACGACAACATCCATGACGGAGTGCTGACCTACATTCCCCACAAGACAATGGGCAGATTTGGAGCCTCCGTAGATGTTCCCCTTAACTCCAAGGCAAAGGCGATTCTTGCAAGGAACTATACCGATGGCAAAAAGNTGTTTCCGCATCATGCTGTAACGAGCAACACAGNAGCACTCAACAAAGAGATAAAACGACTTTTTGCCANCTGTGGAATAACGAGGATGGTAACCGTTAGAAATCCTGTCACGGGAGCGGACGGACAGAAGCCGATAAACGAGATTGCATCAAGCCACATGGCAAGACGCACCTTCATCGGCAACCTCTACAAGAAGGTCAAAGACCCCGAACTCATCTGTTCCATGACAGGACACACTAAGGGCAGTCGCTCTTTCACTCGTTATAGGGAGATAGACGAAGACATCAGGATAGAATTGGTAAACCTCATCAACTGACATCAGAACAACAACACTATGAAAGTAACGGCGTTTATCAGACAGCAGACGGTCAAGGGAACTCCCAACGAGACCGTACATATATACTTCCGTGTGCGTGATGGCAAGGCTGACATCAAGGCAGCAAGCAAACTCTCCATCAATCCAAACCATTGGAATGCGGAGAAGCAGGGCTACAAGTCACGAGTATCGCTCGTAAGCGAATCCGTCAAGGTCGATTTCGAGAAGAAGATAAGCGAACTGAAAACGCTTATCTCAGAAAAATACTACCGTGGAGCAGATGGCGAGTGGTTGAAGACACTCATTGAAGAGTATCACCATCCCGACATCAACAAGCGTGTGAGCAAGAACAAGGAAAACCTCTTGCAAAACCGCATCCGTCAGTATGCGGAGAACCGTCCGCTCACCCCAAGAGCCAAAGACCGCTTGTTGNGCATNGCCANGAAGNTTGACNGATANACNATGTANATGAGNACGATAATGAANCNNAAGAACTTCGGACTNAANNTTGACACCATGACATCCGATGACTTNCGTTCACTCCAGGCATTCATNTGTAAGGAGGTTGACTTCTACGAGGAATACCCGAAGCTCTATACAGAAATCAAACAGGGGCATGCGCCACGGGCACAGTCAGAGAACAGTCTCAATACTATCTTCCGACGCATACATACCGTCACCAACTATTGCCTGAAGAACAAGCTGACGACTAACGACCCGTTTGCAACTTTCGAGACCCCCAAGGTGATATATGNCNCACCCTTCTANCTCAACCTCNAAGAACGAGACAAGGTCTATTATGCAGACCTCANCGGATGCTGCAGGGGAATGNAGNTGTATNNTGACATCTTTATGTTCCAGTGCCTGATAGGCTGCCGATTCGGTGATTTGGTTACTCTGCGTAAGGACAACATCGTNGATGGAGCAGTGGAATACATTGCAGAGAAGACCAAGGGACACAATCCTCGTACCATTCGTGTGCCACTCAATGACAAGGCAAAGGCAATCCTTGAAAAGTACAACGACCTTGGCNACCGCATCNTGCCGAAGTTCAATTTCAGCGACTACAACAAGAACATCCAGAAGGTTCTCAAATACGTTGGCATTAACAGAAAGGTAGTTGTCATTGACCTGATGACAAGAGAGTCCGTAATGAAGCCATTGTGCGATGTTGCAACAACACATACCGCAAGAAAGACCTTCATCGGCAACCTGTACAAGAAGGTGAAGGATCCAAGTCTTGTTGCGTCACTCTCTGGCCATACCGATGGTAGCCGAGCCTTCGCCCGCTATCGTGAGATTGACATGGACATGAAGCGTGAGCTGGTAGAGATGATTGACTAAACTTTTGCTCNGGAAAATGGCAGAAATCCATCTTCCTGNGCACCTCAAAAACAACAAATTGACTATATCTGTGTGTTATCTTGCTAAAATATGTTGGAAAATTTGGTCGAATGGAATAAAAGCATTACTTTTGCAAAAAATATCAATAGTAATATAATTTGCAATATGTGTGATAATATTAAAAAGACCATTGCATATCTTTCAAAGATGTGTGGTTCGGATATGAAATACAGCAAGATTACTGACAACGAAACAAAAGTATTGCCAATAACCATTGCGTCTGCATACACATGGTATAATGTTCACTTTTTAGGTATTGACATAATACTGGCTATTCCAAAGGATGAGGAAACAGGTACGCCTGCAGTTTTACAGAAACATGGAACGATTGTGACGTATAAGATGAGCAAGCATATTGTGTTTGTTCTTTCAAACATTGCGCCATACAACATGACGCGCCTTATTACGGCAAGGGTTAATTTCATCGTGCCAGAAAAATTGATCTTTATCCCTTCTTTGTTGCTGGAATTGAAAACACCTGTTGTTAGCAAGTCATTGGAAGATGAGTCTATGCCTCCGTTTGCACAGTGCATGATTCTGTACCAACTGCAATGTGACAATCTGAATGCGATGACTGCGTATGAACTGGCAGATAAGTTTGCGGTTTCCTACCCAGGTGTGAGCCGTGCATTGAGGTGGATGGAAACACATGAGATAATTCGTCAGATTGGAACAAAGCAGAAGACCGTGGAGTTCTGTAATAACGGCAAAGACCTTTGGGCAAAGACGGAGCCAATGATGACATCACCTGTTGAAAAGATTATGTATTCCGACAATATTCCCGAAGACTCGCTTATTGCAGGTGAAAACGCTATGGAGAAGTTTACAATGCTTGCTTCTCCAAACTTTGCTACTGTTGCTATCTCTAAAAAAGAAGCAAAAGAAAACAACGGTATTCTTGATAAAGAGTTCGGTGAGCATATAGTACAGGTATGGAAGTACAACCCTCATGTTTTATCCAACAATGGTATAGTTGATAAATTATCGTTATATCTCACCTTACGTAACGACGAGGACGAGAGAATACAAATGGAATTAGAAACAATGATAAATGAAATACAATGGTAAGAGGACTTGAAATATGGAAAGGATTCTTTGCAGACTATACGGACAATTATGTTCTGANTGGCGGTGNTGCATGTAGTATNCACGAGGAAGACTTCTCNCAAANGCCTCGTGCAACAAAGGATCTGGATTTGNTTCTTGTTGTTGAAGCTTTATCNNCAGAGTTTGGAGTGANGTTCTGGGACTNCANCCGTCAGGGANATTACTCTTCACGTCAGCGTGGAGAAGAGAAGCATGAATACTTCCGCTTCATGAATCCTGTCAACGGAGCCTTCCCACAACAAGTAGAGTTGTTTTCCAGAAAGGCAGGATTGCTGACGCTCCCGGAGGATGCTCGTATTGAGCCAATCCATATTGAAGACGGAATATCCAGCCTTTCCGCTATACTGATGGATGATGACTATTATAATTTCACCATCAATCACAGCTTTATCTATGAAGGTGTACACTTAGCCAACGTCGAAGCACTTATATGTCTGAAGGGAAAGGCATACACAGACCTTTTGGCTCGCAAGAATAGTGGAGAACAGATAGATAGCCGAAACATTGAGAAGCATAAGAAGGACATCATAAGGTTGGCAGCCATGATTTCAGGAGAAGACCATTTTGATTTACCCTCTTCTATTCGTGAAGACATGGAAAGATTCTGTAATGAGGTTGCCATATCGTTACCTAACAAAGACTTCTTGAAGTCTGTAGGAATAACTGGTATCACATCTGAGGAACTTTTAGACACCATCAGAAGAGCATTCTTATAATACCTTGTTCACGAAAACACCATTGTTCAACAATTTATGAACACGCCTGTTTTTGTGAACACAAACACCTAATTGTACTCTATGACAGAAGACGAGATATATGAAGACCTTGAAGTCACATTCGGCAAAGCACCCCAAAGTATAGAGGAGAATAATATGGCATGGCTCTTGAAAGTTCTTGATGAGCATATCAATGAGGGCGTGTTTGACGAGAAGGTTCCTGAGCCAAGTCTTGATGCCGTGGCAATGACAACAATTACCATTACCACCTATCCTATACCATTTGAAGAACTTGCCGCCAAGAAACCAGCGATAAGACGCACATTGCTTTGGTTTGTCGTAAGGAGCAAAGACCATTACGACGAGATAGATGACATAATGCATCGGCTCATGCGCAAGTCATACAAGGGACTCAAACTGACAATGATAACGAAGGTTTTGAAAATCTTCAAATGGCTGTCTCAGCAGAAGACCCCGACCAAGCTTATCGAAGTCGTTACGTACCCTGAGCATTACGATGACATCAGCGAAGGACTCCATCGGCTCATCAAGCCTAACAAGATAGAAGATGCGGTATTATACATAATATGTGCAATCGAAGATGGACTTCTGNCCATGGATATAAGCCGTTCCCTTGTTATCAAGGAGTTCGACCTTACTGCGAACAGAAGTGCTTATCATCGCTATTNCTCCAAGTATCTCACCAATTATCTGGAANTGGATCCAGGACAGAAGAAGTGGCTTNAANCCCCAAAGGAGAAACGTAAGATAACCTTGCGTGCAACAATCAACTATACTGTCGGGAAAGATGGGCGTATTAAATTCTACGGACATACTTTTACCGCTCAAAACGCTCTGCTTTTTCTCATCGCAAAATTCAGACGGTTCATCCATTCGTAAGCAATTCTCCCTATACTTACATTTTCCATATCGTCCTCGGCAAATTTCCATAATCGGACACCTGCCGGGGACGATTTTCTTTGTTCAACTGTTAAATAGCTGTTAAGTCAGTGGACTGGAGTGGACAGTCCAAATCTGTCCTTTACAGCGATAATTATCAGCCAATTACAACCTATTACCTTTGCACCGCCATTCGGTTTCTCAGCTGGATTGGCGGTGTTTCTTTTTCCTGAAGCTGTCGGATTGGGAGTGCCCTGAGAAGTTAGTGAGACAGCACAGTATTTTACCTTCTAAACAAGAATTTGAGTATGGAGTTAAACGAAATCATCAAGTCTGGCAACAACGTGATGCTCGTTGTGTCTTCGGGCGATCTCCTGCGCTTTGCAGATACCATTATCGAAAAAGCCCAGAAGGATTACGCCAATGCGGAACCCCTGCGGCGCAAGGAAGACGAGACCGAAGAGAAGTTCCTCACAACCGAGGAAGTGAAGAATATCTTCGGTGTATGCGACAGTACGCTTTGGTCGTGGCACAAGCACGGACTTCTTCGCCATCGCAAGTTCGGTCGCAAGAACGTCTATGCACTCTCTGACATCCGTCGTTTNATGAACGACCATGTNGAGACCGACACCGCAGCCGGCTATGTCAAGTGGCACGANGTNAAGNCNAACATGCCNGANTAGCNTTNNNNAGCGGTGGGTGGGNAGGAATCTTTCATGCGTTCTTGCATNGGTCAGGCAGAACGCCAGCNACAACCGCCATCTGACCAATGGCACTAATTATCGAGTTTTATGTATTCCATCAGCAAGATTGAGAAAACAGAGAACCTGATTCTTCAGGTCTCACAATTGAAGCATCGTATCGACAACCTGGAGCACATCCTTCGCAACGGCAAGGATGTGCTCACACTCGAAGAGGCTTCGCTCTACATCGGAATTTCCCGCAGCACTCTGTACAAGTTGACGAGCGCACACGAGATTCCATATTACAAG
>WFMB01000008.1 GCA_009177185.1 Bacteroidales bacterium | reverse complement strand
CAATTATCCTCGCGTATATCTGGGTATGCTTGACCGAACTGTGTCCCAACAGCTTTGAAACTGTGTACAGGTCTGCTCCGAGAGTGAGCATCATAGCCGCAAAGCTGTGCCTGCTCGTATGATAGGAGATGTGTTTCTTTATTCAGGCAGCCTCAGCCAATTTTTTCAGGTTCTCGTTCACGTTGCCGTAATTGACAAGGTTGCCGAACACATGGTCGCCGGAGTTGTCACTATCCTTTTGGGGCATCCACTTCAATGCCTGTTTGGACAATGGTATATATAACGGCTTTGTGGTTTTCCTCATCACGACAGAAACGAATGTCTGCCCGTTTTCATGATAAACATCACCCCATTTAAGGTTTCTGACATCACTTATGCAAAGTCCGGTAAAACAGGAAAACAAGTAAGCTCTCTTTACAAGGGCATTGGGGCAGTCCGTGGCAATCATGCTCCGTATCTCATCAAGGGTCAGGTACTCGCGTTTGCTCTCCGGTTTCTTTATTTTTTCGGTTGTCTCAAGCCGGTTCCACGGATTTTTGTCTATGAGTCCCTCACGCACAGCCTCGTTTAGCATGGTACGGAAAGTCTGGCAATAGGTGTCTGCAGTTCTTGCACTGACGGGATTTCCTGTCAGACGGTGCCTGTATGTGTTGCGGAACCAGTCTATCATGTCAAGACAGAACTGTCTGTCAATATCTGATAGACGGACATCGGNNCGGAACATGTACAAGGCTCTCTTCANATTGCTTATGCTGNCGAGGTCTCTTGCACCTCGTTTNTCGTGACTGTCATAACAGGTCTGGNGCCAGTCNGANAGAAGCATTCCGGCACNGGAGTTTGCTANTTCCGNCTCGGCTTTCACATTGAATAGGGCTTCGGTGCGCAGTAGTAAGATTTCCTCCGCTTTTCGGAGTGTGCGTGCGTTNTGACGNTTCGCNGTAGAAGAGGTTTCGGGCAGGAGATAGAGTTTGAGGAACTCGTACTCATGCCCTCCGNCCANGCTGCGGTCGAGGAACAGGGANATGCATCCGTCAGCCAGCTTGCGATGGCGCAACTTGAACGGGGATTTCTCTATCAATGACTTCCTTTTCCTTCCCATTGTCCTTCAGATATTTATATTCATCTACAAAGGTACAAAATATTCCTGAAACAAGTATCGTTATAGGTAACAAAAATAGCGAATAATAGTGATTTTTAAGGAATGTATCAGAAAGTATGTCGTTTTTATAAACGACTAATAATCAATGATTATATGGATTTTCTTTGTTTTTATTTTCCCTTCTTTTACATACATTGGCTAATGTTCTACCTTTGGAACGATGTGTTCAAAGACTTTATCGAGGATGCTGGCACATTGTTCCGAGACGCCGATGGTTCTACACTGTCGTTCAACAAGTTCTATACAATTAACGAAGATGGAGAGACGCAGGTGGCGGAAGAGAAGGTGGAACAGTTCTTGGACAATGTAAAGAGGCTCAACAGCGACGAAAGCACCGAGGCTGTTTGACGAAGGAGTCGCTGAGAACAGCAAAGAGACAGAGGCATGAAAGTTCTGATAGAAGAATACCGATACGACGTAAACAAGGTGAAGCCCATTCTGCATGGCATTGATGCTTTGGAGAACGTGGAGGGACGGGGGTCTATTCACTATGTAGGGTATTACTACAACACGTTGCTGCACGATTGTGTCTTGATTCTTCCTAAGGTTCTGTTGAAAGATGTAGATGGACAGGAATTGGTGTTCGGCAAGTACAAGCCAGAGGACATTGCCGACCTCTCGAAAGAGAATCTGTTGAACAAAGACGAGCGGGATTTCATCTACAAGTTTGCGGTTTGGATTTATCGCGCCATCGTGGTGTACAAGAACGACAGACAGAGCGACACTGACATTGTGTTTCACACGAAGATAGCACAAATAGGTAAAGGGTATCGACGACTGAGCAACACCTATCTTGACATCTTGCTCCAACTGTTACAGTTCAATAAGGACAACCAAAGTTTCTTCTTTTTCATCGTGAAGAACTTGCATGCTGGCTATAACAAGATAAACTGGACGCGCACCATCTGCCGAGAGGCTGCCATTATACAAGGCGGACACCCCATCTACTTGAACCCCGTGAACAAAAAGCGGCAAGTGAACTTCGACGAGGAACTGCTCGTCATCTTCTTCTCCATCCTGAACTACATTGGCAACGCCTACGGATTTCCCAAGGACATCAACGTCAGGTTTCCTCTCA
Source organism: Bacteroidales bacterium (assembly GCA_009177185.1). Classification (GTDB taxonomy): domain Bacteria; phylum Bacteroidota; class Bacteroidia; order Bacteroidales; family Bacteroidaceae; genus Minthosoma. Next base: position 32,842 of record WFMB01000008.1, on the reverse strand, counting down.
TCAAAGGCAAACAATTTGACACCTATCTGAAAGGGTATGGCAAAACACGGTTGCGCCAAATCAAATACAAGTATTTCTCGGACAAGGCAATAGAACTGTGGGGGCTGTGTTATGCTTTCTTCGACGAGGCGCGGCAAGTGTTCATCAACACGGAGAAGAAAGAGTATCTGTTGGTGAAGAACTTTTACATGGTCTTTGAGGCGATGGTCGATGAACTCATTGGCGACAACCCTCTGCCCGACGGCATGGGCAAGAAGCAGGAGGACGGCAAAATCGTTGACCACCTCTTCACGGCGAAGAGCCTGATTGAGAATGAACACACCCCAACCTACTACATCGGTGACAGCAAGTATTACAAGATGGGGCACAAGGTGGGCAAAGAGTCGGTGTATAAACAATATACGTATGCCAGGAACGTGATTCAATGGAACTTGGACATCTTCAACGACAAGAAAGTGCCGCCATCGGGCGTTCGGCTTAGAGACGACATGACCGAGGGATACAACATCATCCCCAACTTCTTTGTGTCAGCCAAGATGGACGAGACTTTCAGTTATGCGGATAACGGCATTGAAAAGACGAGCCACAAGAACAACAGATACCGCAAGGTGCATTTCCAGAATCGCCTCTTCGACCGCGACACGCTGCTGCTGTTCCATTACGATGTGAATTTCCTTTTTGTATTGTCGCTCTACGCACGAAACAACGCCACACAAAAACGTGCGTGGAAGGCACAAATCCGTGAGAAATTCCGCAAGGAGATACAGGATTGGCTACAAAGTGACTATGACTTCTATGCCATGAAAAGCCGAGGAAACATGCTGGCTGGCGAGCAATTCATCAAAGACCATTTCAAAGAACTGCAAGGCAAACTATATCGCCCCTATGGGGATGAGAGCCTGTTTGCCTTGGCATTGGAAAAGCAAGTGGGAACCGACACGAAAGACTCTGACACATTCCGCTTGCTCAATGACTTCTTTGAGATTACAAAGATAACCTTGGGCGACAACCCGAAAGAGGAGTTGGAAAAGAAGGTGGAAGCGTACCAACAGTCACATCCTTACACCCCGACACCCGAAAACTGGCTGCCCGAATATCATATAGAGCGTTACACCAACGACTACTTTGTGGTGGGCATGTATCACGACCGAGCGCATTGGGACTGGATTACAGGCAAGAACAACCAAGGCTCCATGATTTACAACGTGCGGCTGGACAAGGAACGGGAAGGTGCGCAGACACAAAGCCACCTAAAGAGACTGAATCCCAAGTTTGCCATCTTATATGAAGACGGACACGAAGAGACCTACCATGTGTTCCGTATTCATGACACAGCCGTGATGGACAAGGAACGGATGGCTGCATCCCGATACCCCAACCCGAAAGGGAAATACTTCATCTTCCGTTTCGACGAAGANGTCTCCANNGGCAAACTCGACATCAAGAAACTGNTTGGAANACACCGNCTGTCCCATGCTGATTATCAAGATGGCACCCCCNNCTTCCCCNCAGGCGCAGAACTCCNGAAATCACAGACTATAAAGACTGGGCATNNCCNAAGCNCANACCATGCCTGCCCCATAAACCGTGTGTCTTGAAACCANAACACACAACTTATACGCCAGTTCGGAATAAGAATGTCATCCAAAAATTTCTTATCCTGGGCTGGTGTANTGTTTCCAAAAAATCATCCTTTTTTCANATANCCCCATTAAACNANAAGCNCAGAAAAACGTCTTACAAAGCAGAACATCTACAAACCCTAATATGAAGACTCTACACAAGCCCCTTTTACTATTGCTGTTCTGCACAGCAGCCCATATCGCCTCTGCCCAAACCTTGCTGCGAGGCAAAGTAATAGATAGCGAAAACGGTGAGGCACTTTTACGCAGCACCGTTATGGTGATGACGACAGACACAGCACGCATGGTCACGGGCGGCACAACTGCCAATGACGGTTCTTTCAGTTTGAAGAACGTAAAGGACGGCTCTTACATCTTGAAGATTTCATACGTCGGCTACCACAATTTCTTCCGCACCATCAACATCAAGAAAGACGAGAACAAGGGCACACAGACCGTTGGCACGGTGATGCTGGTACCCAACACCGTGGAACTGAAACAAGCCGTGGTGACGGCACAGATGAAGGAGGTGGAAGTGAAAGAAGACACACTCATCTTCAATGCCGATGCGTTCAAAGTGCCTGAGGGCAGTGTGCTGGAGGAACTCATCAAGAAGTTGCCTGGTGTGACCATTGAGGACGGTGTCATCAAGGTGAACGGGAAGACCGTGAAGAAAATCCTCGTGGGCGGAAAGGAGTTTTTCGGCAACGACCAAAATATGTCGATGAAGAACCTGCCTGCGGAGATAGTGGACAAGGTGAAAACCTACGACAAACAATCAGACTTCAGCCGCATCACAGGCATTGACGATGGCGAAGAGGAGACGGTGATTGACCTGACCATCAAAAAGGGCATGCAGAAGGGATGGTTTGGCAATGTGGATGCTGGCTACGGCTCATACGACCGATATTCAGGTCGCGTGATGGTAAACCGTTTCAGGGATGGTTTCCAGTCGAACGTGATTGGTTCACAGAATAATACGGGTAACAATGGCAACACGACCAACAAGCAAGTGGGCGGACGATTGGTGTTCGACACGAAGAATTTTGAATTTGGCGGCAACCTCCGCTACAACTATAGCAAGAGCGACAACAAGACCAACAACAGCACCCAAAACTTTGTATCAACCACTTCTTCATTCAGCAATAGCCACAACACAAACATCAATCGAAACAGTAACATCAACGGAGACTTCAAGGCTGAGTGGAAGATTGATTCGCTGACCACACTGGTGTTCAGCCCCCGATTCTCCAAAGGTGGCACCAAAAGTTCGTCTCGCAACACCTCGGCTACCTTCAACGACGACCCTTATCAGAATGGCATCACCGACCCGCTCAACCAACTCAGCGACATCGATAATGCCATCAAAATCAACGAGAACACGTCAAGAAACTGGAGCGATGGTGATAACTACAACATCAGTGGCAACCTGATGCTCAACCGACAGTTGGGTGGCGGCACATGGTTTGGTCCCGATGCTGTTTCCGGTCGCAACGGACGCAACATCAGCCTCCGCCTCAATGGGTCGGTGAGCAGCAATGAGAACAAGAGTTTCAACTACTCCAACGTCATCTACCATCAGCGTGAGGGCGAAACCGACCTGACCTTCCGTCATCGCAACACGCCATCCGACAACAAGAACTACAGCTTGGGGATTTCCTACTCCGAACCCATCCTGCGCAACCTGTTCGCACAGCTCAATTACAGCTACAACTACTCCAAACGCCACAGCGACGGACAGACCTACGACTTTGCAAAGGTGGATGAAATCGGGCAAGAATTGTGGGAAAACTACGGGCAATACGGCATGCTCCCTCCCAACTACTTCGAGTTCCTGAGCGACTCTCTATCGCGCTACACCGACAACATCAACAAGACCCACAACATTGACTTCTCACTGCGCTACATCACCTCGCTGCTCAACATCAGTGCTGGCATCCGCATTGAGCAACAAAACCAAGAGATGATATACCAATATCAGGGACTTGACACCATTGCCAGCCGCGACATCTCACGCATCACCCCTACCCTCAATGCGCGCTTCCGCTTCACCAAACGACACACTCTGCGCATCACCTATCGGGGCAACACCAATCAACCTGACATGACTGACCTCTTCACCCTGACCGACAATAGCAATCCGCTCAATATCCGCGAGGGAAATCCCGACCTGAAGCCCTCANTTACCCANANCATCAACCTCGACTATAACANCNATTTCGAAGCAACCAAGCAGTCCCTCTTCGGACGTGTATCGTTCAGCACCACACAAAACAGCATTACGAACCGCACCGAATACATTAAGGAGACCGGTGGACAAGTGACCCGTCCTGAAAATATCAACGGAAACTGGAACATCAACGGAAACATTGGCTTCAACACCCCACTGGGATGGGAGAAGCTGACCCTCAACACCAACACCACAGCCTCGTTGCGCCATAATGTCGGTTACATCTACCAAAATAAGACGACGTTCAAGAACGATGTGCGCACCACCTCCTTGGGCGAAAACATGAGCCTCACTCTGCGTTTGGGCAACTTCGATGTCCGCGCTAACGGAAGCATCAACTGGTCGAAGACTGCCAGCGAAATGGTGGCAGCCAACAACCAAAACACCTACAACNTCCACTATGGACTCTCCTCCACAGGCAACTTCAACAGCGGTTTCGGCTTCTCCNCCGANNTCAANNTGAGTTCACGCCGAGGTTATTCCTCTGCAAACANGAACNCCAACGAACTCATCTGGAATGCCCAAGTCAGCTACCGTTTCCTCAGCAAGAAGCAAGCCACCGTATCGCTCCAAGCCCATGACCTGCTGCACAAGCGCAGCAACATCAGCCGCACCATCAGCGCATACTCACGCCAAGACCGTGAGACCAACAGCATCTACAGCTACGTAATGGCTCATTTCATCTACCGCTTCAACCTCTTTGGCGACAAGACCTCGCGCCAAAACCTGCGCGATATGCGCAACTTCATGAACGAACGCCCAGACTTCGGAGGCGAGAACTTCAGAGGACGAGGTGGTTTCGGTGGAGGCGGTCGCTTCTAATCAAGAAACAAATACCCAAAGAAAATCGGGGGAGAGTTCACGATGAACTCTCCCCCGATTCTTTACTAATCTCAGTTAGGAAGGAAGCATCCCCTCGAAAGAGGAGCTGAATGAAGTTAACACATACGGTCACGATAATCTTCGTAGGTGAAACGACGAAAGAGTTCAAACGTTCCGTCTTCATGCAGCATGCCGATGGAAGGGTGCCCGATGCCGTTGAACATGGTGGTCTTCACTGTCGTGTAGTGTATCATGTCCTCGAAGATCAGCGTCTCGCCAATCTGTAACTCATGGTCAAATTGCCATAAACCCATATAGTCGCCACTCAAACAACTATTGCCACCAATGCGGTAGGTGTGAGGCGTTATCCGTGCCGTATCGAGGTCGTCTTTGTCCAACGTCTGCGCATGACGGATGGCAGGTTTGTATGGCATCTCTAAGCAGTCAGGCATGTGGCATGTGAAACTGGCATTGATGATAACTGTCTTCACGCCACTGTTCTCCACAATATCTACAATCTTGGCAATAAGCGGTCCTGTCTGCCAAGCGAAAGCACTGCCAGGTTCCAAGATGACCTTTAAGTGGGGGTAGCGTAGATGAAATTCTTGCAAGGTCTTGATAAGTAGCTCTACATCATAGTCCTTGCGCGTCATCAGATGTCCGCCACCAAAGTTAATCCACTTCAGCTGCGAGAACCAGCCTGCGAACTTCTCCTCTATATATGTCAATGTACGCGCAAACACGTCGCTGCCCGATTCGCAGTGGCAATGGATGTGGAAACCCTCAATGTCGGCAGGCAACTGCTCTGGTAAGTCTTGTGCCAAGATACCAAAACGGGAACCTGGAGCGCAGGGATTATACAGTTCTGTCTCTATTTCGCTATACTCAGGATTGACACGCAAACCGAGCGATACTCGNCCCTGCACTTTCGNTGCGAACCGCTCATATTGGCTCAACGAGTTGAAGGNGACATGGCTNGAACATGAAAGAATATCCTNAAACTCTTCCTCTGTGTAGGCAGGGGAATATGTATGTGCCTTGCTGCCAAACTCCTCTTTGGCTAACCGTGCCTCAAACAGCGATGATGCTGTCGTATGACTGATATACTCACGGAAAACAGGAAAACTTTTCCACAAGGCAAACGCCTTAAATGCCAAAATGATTTCCACATCGGCACACTGTGCCACATTGTGAATCAGCTCCAAGTTCCTCCGCAACAACGCTTCCTCCATCACATAACAAGGCGATGGCATCTGATTCATATTCTGTTCCAATAACGTCTTCATCTTTTGATATCTTTCATTTCTTTGCNAAGGTACGATTAAGCAAGTATAAGACAAAGNANTACTTCTATTTTCTTGTAGAACGGNCGANAGATGGCGATGGANAGANACTACGGCTCTATAACAACAGANCGCACCCCAGAAGCTGGACTGTCAGTCTCTGGGGTGCGTTTTGTTATAACGTCTTCGTTTACTTATACCTGAATAGAACTTGCAATCAGGATGAGCACGAGAAGACCGAGGATGGCGTAAAGCTCAGGGAACACAGCAAGCACCATCGTAGTACCAAAGGCATTGTGACCACCACCGATAGCCGAGATACCGTTGGCACAAACCTTAGCCTGACGGATGGCAGAGAAGAGAGACACAGCACCAAGTGCGAGACCTGCACCAAGAACAGCACAAGCAGCAAACATGCTGATGTCAGCAGTTACGAGTGGGTTGAGGATGAAGAAGCCCACGAAGCCATACAGACCCTGAGATGAGGGGAGGGCTGCGAGACCAATGTAGGAACCACTGGCTGATGGATTCTTCTTGAATGCGCCGATGGCAGCATTACCACAGATAGTCACGCCATAGGCGGAACCGATGCCGGAGAGTCCTACTGCGAGGGCCACACCGATGTACGCTAAAAGTACTGGAGACATAATGTTTAATTTGTTTTTAGTGGGTTAACTCTGTCGCCCATGAGAAGGGGAATATGACACGGAGAACCCAAGGTTAATACTATAATTGATTATTGATTATTGATTATACAACTTTAACACTTCTTGCTTCTTACAGAACCCGAAAGGGTTTATACTCCTTGCCATTGCCCTCAAAGTCTGCATTTTTGAAATACTCGACAAAGGTGAGTCGCATGGGGTGCACGAACGAGGAAATCATACAGAGTCCGAAGTTGATGCCATGACCGAATAGGAGAATGATAATCATCACCACTTCATGCACGACAGGCACTTGAGGACTCATCTCCATTGCCAACTGGTTGAAAACCGAACCGAGCACACCACCAGTAAGACCAAGCGCGAAGAGTCGGATGTAGGACAGAAGGTCGCCCAGCAGTCCCGTAGACATACCATAGGCAGCCCACAAACCAGCACCCAAATTACTTCCCACTCCCAAAGTCTTGCCAAGCACTGACGGCTTTTTGTAGGCATTCGGATTGTTGAGGAAGAAGATGCCAAGAGCCGACAAGGCTATCAACGCATAAAGCACGCACTGCACTGGCAATGACAGCTCAACACCAAAGAGTGGCAAGCCGAAAAGAATCGTTGCACTGAGCAACGCTGTCACCCATGAGAACTTACCTACACCATAGATAATACCATAGTTCTTCACGGCTTTGCAACCAGCCAGCGTCATGCCCAGAAGCACCTGAATGAGGCCAATGATAACAGAGATAACCATCATGGGCGAATAACCAAAGAAGCTCTCTTTCATGGAGTCATTGATGAAATATGGCTGCATGGGCTTAATGAAGTCCCAATCAACGGTAGACAGGTCTATGCCGAAGAAAGTACCTGTGACAAGACCGCAGATGCACGTCATGCCTCCAAGCAAAGCCCCCAACTTGCCGTATGACGCAATGCCTGGCTTGGCAAAGATGATAGCAATGCCAACTGCGAGAATGAGCAAGCCATAGCCCATGTCACCCATGCAGAGTCCAAAGAACAGCATGAAGAATGGGGCAAAGAACGGCAATGGGTCAATGTCGTGATAGTTAGGCAACGAATACATACGCAAGATTGGCTCAAAGAGCGACGAGAACTTGTCATTCTTGATTTGAATGGGTACATTGTCCTCAAATGCAGGATTCTCCAATTCATAGAAGATGTGCTCCTTCTCCAAATAGTCCACCACNCTGTCGGCNTTGTCCTTCAACGNCCAGNCAATCNTGNGTTTCACAGTTCCGTNGGCAATGGACTCGTTGCTAAGNNGCACTNTANAAAGCTGNATGTCGTTCNCGTTGGCGGTTTGCCCAGCTTCGATAGAAGGACGGTCAACAGCATTCACTTGTAGCAATTGCTCGTGAATACTGGCAAGTTGCTCGTTCAGCATTTTTTGCTTCTCCTGATAAACAGAGAGTGATTCCTCTGGCAGGAAAAGCCGTTCAGCCGTGATGTCGGGTCCTTTATCTTCATTGGAAAAAGCCACAAAGTAAGTCTTCTTGTTCACCTCGTTGACAGGGGTGGCGAAATACTTCTCAGCCCACTCAGCCTTATACATCTTGCTGTTGACTGCATAGAAATATGGCTTGTACCCCGACTGCTCCAACTGACGAATGCTGTCCCAACTGAACTCGCCGAATGGCTCCAACTCAGAAATGGCATCCTCTATAGCATCAAGGTTGTGTTTCACACTGTTCTCTTCGCTAAGCAGGCGCTCCACTGTGTCGATGAGCGATACACCCTTGGAAGCATCAGCTGGCTGCGAAGTGTAAGAAACAGAAGACGTGTAAGTCTCTGCTGCATAGTCCAATGCTTTCAGTGCAGCCTTGTAGCGTGAAGCCAAGTCTAAACCAGCCTGTAGCTCCTCACTCGTAGAACCTTGTTGCAGCTCCTCCACATGAATGACACCCAACTGACGGATATCCTCAATGAATTTATCATATTCCCCATTGGTGATGAGGAACGTGAGTTTCTTCATGTCTTGTATCATACGGCAACTTCAACCTCCTTTCTGGTGGAAGACGCATCCTGCTCCTCCTCTTCCTTTTTCTTTCTTGACTCTTGCAGAGATTTCAGAATCTTCTGTGAAGACTTGGAGAGGTTCTCTTCATCCTCCATGAATCGCTTGATTTTACGGATAGCCTCCTGATAACCAGGAATCTGAACCTTCTCAAAGAGGTTCACCTTCTGTGTGGTCTTGCGACGTGCACGGTCAAGAAGTCCAAGCTTGGCGAGCACGAACTCCCGTTCCACGGCAGTCTTGGCCAAGCCTTGCAGCAGATTGATGCCGTCGAAGTACCACTTCGGGGCAGAAAACAGCCCAAAAGGTTTCACGTCCAGCTCGATATTGGTCAGCACAGGCACACGCACACCCGCCACTTTCTTCACATCCAACTTGACATCCTTCAGACTGACCAGCGACGCGTCAAACTCTCCCCAAAGGGCATACATCGACTCGTAACCACCAATCTGGCTCTGCAGCTTCTTCTCCAAGGCTTCCGCTTCTTCCTTGCACCGTTTCATCTCCAGACGCAACGCTGTTTCCTTGTTCTTGATGATAGGCAAGGTACGCTGTCGCATCTTCAGGTTCTTCTCTATCTGCTGAAGCGATGTCTTGTTATACTGAAACTTTATCGCCATACTTTATTTCCAATATACATCGGTAAATTCTTTCTTGATGTTGACCTCTTCAAGTTTGAAGTGCTTCTTAAAGAGTGACCATGTAACATCCAGCATTTCNGTCNTGTCGANNTTTNCGTCANTAGCAAGAAGCTTNTCGGCATNCNCCTTGGCGAACTGCAAGCATCGGTTATCATAGCCGGTNAGGTCGAAGCCATTCTCCAACTTCGTCTTGGCATTGGCTGCNTCGGAGTAAAGACGAATAGCGGCGTTCATCACCTGCGAGTGGTCTTTACGTGTTTTNTTACCAGACACAAGCTGCTTCAGACGNGAGAGTGAACNGAATGGGNCAACAATCACCNTGCCAATATCGGAATCACGGCGCAGNTAGAGCTGACCCTCAGTAATATAANCCGTGTTNTNAGGCACAGCATNGNTGATGTCACCACCCGACAGTGTAGTCACAGNGATANTGGTGNTAGAACCTCCACCAGCACTCTCTGGGAACTGCACGGCCTTCTCGTATATCTTCGCCAAGTCGGAATAGAGCGAACCAGGCATGGAGTCCTTTGAAGGAATCTGATCCATACGGTTAGACACGATAGAGAGCGAGTCAGCGTAGGAAGTCATGTCAGTCAGGAGCACCAGCACCGTCTCATGCTTCTCCACCGCGAAGTACTCGGCAGCCGCCAACGCCATGTCTGGCACCAGCAGACGTTCCACAGCAGGGTCTTCCGTCGTATTCATGAACGCAATAATGCGGTCGAGCGCACCAGCATTCGAGAAGGTGTTCTTGAAGAAGTAATAATCATCGTTCGTCATACCCATACCGCCAAGGATAATCTTATCCACCTTGGCACGGAGCGCAACAAGTGCCATCACCTCATTGAAAGGTTGGTCAGGGTCTGCAAAGAAAGGAATCTTCTGACCCGACACCAGCGTGTTGTTCAAGTCAATACCTGCGATACCCGTTGCAATGAGTTCAGACGGTTGCTTACGACGAACAGGATTCACCGATGGACCTCCGATTTCCACTTCCTTACCCTCAATCTCAGGACCTCCGTCGATAGGATTTCCATAGGCATTGAAGAAGCGACCAGCCAATTGGTCACCCACTTTCAGCGATGGAGCTTTCCCAAGGAAGACCACCTCCGCATTCGTAGGGATACCACCTGTGCCTTCAAACACCTGCAAGGTTACATCGTCACCTGCAATTTTCACAACNTGAGCCNACTTNCCATTGATNGNGGCAANNTCATCATATCCCACTCCCTNNGCTNTCAGGGANANNGTGGCCTTTGTTATCTGACCAATCTTCGNATATACTTTCTGAAAAGCAGTAGCCATAATCATTTATGCGGCAAGCATTGCCTTAATTTGTGAAACAAATTCATTATACTGTTCGCTCTTATACTGCGAGTAGTTCATCTGCTTGCAGAGGTTAATGAGCTTGCGGAAGTAATCGACGCAATCGAGGAATGTCTCGAATTGGAACTCCTTCTCGCAAATCTCTGTCACGAGGTTCAGAATGGACTCCTGACGCTCCAGCGATGTGACAGCATCCACCTCGTCGAAAGCATCTTGCTGCAGAATTACAAAGTCGATAATCTCGGACTTCCAGAACACTACATGGTAATCTACTGGCACACCGTCATCACCCAAGATGTTAATCTGCTCCGCAATCTCCTTACCACGCTGCATACGAGTCTTCAATGCCAGCACTTTGGGAATCCACTTATCGTTAATCTTCTTCGAGATATACTCCGCAAATTCAGGATATTCCAGATACTTTGAATAAGAATCAATAGGATTCACGGCAGGGTAACGCTTCTTGTCGGCACGATCCTGCTCCAATCCATAGAAGCAACGAGCCACCTTCTTGGTGTTCTCCGTCACAGGCTCTTTCAAGTTACCNCCAGCAGGAGACACCGTACCAATGAACGTGATGGAACCCACCTCGCCATTGTTCAGATACACATAACCAGCGCGACCGTAGAAGTTTGAAATCAATGCGCCCAANTCCATGGGGAATGCGTCAGGACCANGCAACTCTNCCATNCGGTTCGACATCTCACGCAGAGCCTGTGCCCAACGAGAAGTAGAGTCTGCCATCAGAAGCACACGCAAACCCATCGAACGATAGTACTCAGCCAGCGTCATTGCCGTATAAACAGAGGCCTCACGAGCCGCCACTGGCATATTTGACGTGTTGGCGATAATGATAGTACGCTCCATCAGCTTGCGTCCTGTGTGAGGGTCTTCCAGCTCAGGGAACTCTGTAAAAATTTCCACCACCTCATTCGCACGTTCGCCACAAGCAGCAATGATTACGATGTCAGCTTCCGCCTGCTTTGAAATGGCGTGCTGCAACACCGTCTTACCCGTACCGAATGGACCAGGAATGAAGCCAGTACCACCTTCCACAATAGGATTGAACGTATCAATGGTGCGCACACCCGTTTCGAGCAACTTGAATGGACGTGGCTTCTCCTTATAATTAGTCATGGCAAACTTCACAGGCCAATGCTGAACCATATCGACCTTCACTTCAGAGCCGTCCTCAGTTTCGAGCACAGCCATCACATCGTGAATCTTATACTTGCCAGCAGGCACAATGCTCTTCACCTTGGCTGTACCTTCCAGCTGAAAAGGAGCCATGATTTTCAATTTTTGCGAGTTCTCTATCACTTCGCCCAGCCAAGCAGAGCTTTGTACTTCGTCGCCCACTTTTGCCAATGGAGTAAAATCCCATTCACGCTCGCTATCAAGCGGTTCTGTGTATTGACCACGCTTCAAGAAAACACCTTCCATCTTGTCAAGGTCATTCTGCAAACCGTCATAGTTCTTCGACAGCATGCCAGGACCAAGCTGCACTTCGAGCATGTGCCCCGTAAATTCGGCAGGCGCACCCACCTTCAATCCACGTGTCGATTCAAACACCTGGACATACACGCTACTGCCAACCACCTTGATGACCTCACTCATCAACTTGTCGCCACCTGTCTCGATGTAGCAAATCTCGCCCTGCTTCACAGGACCATCGACAGCCAGTGTGACCATGTTGGCAATCACGCCACTAACAGTACCTTTTGTCATATTGTTGTCTATTTATTTTCTGTCTTCCAATTATATGTTGTCTTACTTGGTTGCATAGGGCGACTTCACCACAAACTCATCGGGCACTCTGGCTTCGCCACGGAGGTTCTCAATGATTTGGCGGAAAGTCTCCTGCCCTTTCTCCACATCCAGCTTGTCCCAACGCGCCAGCATCTCCAATTTGCAGAGATACGCAAACACGGCTTCCACCGAGAAGATGTTGAAGAACGTGCGGTCTTCAAGCCACAGCCATTTGAACGCATCAATCTTCTTCTCCTTCTCCACAGGGTCTTCACACTCCACAATCTTCATCAACTCTGCCACATAATCATATTCCGTGGTCAAGTTGAAGTCCTTGGTGTTGTTGGTAAGGATTATCTCCGTCACCTCGTTCACGCCCTGAATGTAATCAGCCACATTCCAGCCGTTCTTGCGAGCCAAGAACGCCGTGAGGATATTGGTGATGTCAAGANTGAGCTGATACCACTGGCGCACCNNCTTGTTCGGACAAGTATCAATGGCATACTGATAGAATTGGTACAGCATCTCGTCCTCAGAGAAGTACCCCGCCTTATCCTTATTGTATGCGTAGTTACGAGCAAACTCGCTCATGAAAGCCGGATAGCGGTGAACGTTGAAGTTCATCTCACGAGCCGAAGTCATCAGGTCAACATACTGTTCCATGGTAAAGTTGCCGTTGTTGTCAATCTCGGCCGCAGGGTCTTTCAAGAGTTTGACAAGATTTGAACAGTCGTTCTTGAGAAAGAAATAGAACATCACCTTCCTGTCAAGAGGCGACAAAAGGGTGTCCAGTTCTTCGCGCAAGTCGGGAATGCTGACCTCAAACTTGGTGTCATCCAGTTTCAAGTCGGGCAAGCCTGCCATTAAACAATAATAATTCGCCATACTCAGAAAATCATTTCAACGAGTTGAGGACGAAGGAAATTTTTGAAATAAGCCTCAAACTCGACCTCGCCAAAGTTCACTTTGTAAGAGCCATCAGCTGGCTGAATGGTAAACAGCGTCTTCTGACCATTCACCTGCTCAATCTTCAGACCCTTATCCAACAGCGCCTTTGCCTTCTTTGCAAAGAGAGCCTTCAAGCTCGTGGCATCAGCAGCAGAAATGACGAGTTCCTCGCCAGCCCCCCACTTCTCAGCAAGCTTCAATATAAATTCGTTCATGAAGTCCCGATTGCCAGTCACTTCAGCAGTAGCTTCCTTCACCACTTTGTCGCACACCGCATTGGCGACTTCGCTCTTCAAAGCATTCAACGCCTGAGCAGCATACATCTTGATTTCGTTCTTCATGTTCTCTTCCATGCCCTTGGCGTTCTTTTGTGCAGCCAGCTCCGTTTCGGCAGCCTGCGCCTTGGCATCGGCTATAATCTGAGCGGCTTTTTCATTAGCGGCAGCAATGATTTTCTCTGCTTCCGCATTGCCCTTCTCCACTCCATCCTTAAGGAGCTTCTCTGTCAGTTCTTGAATCTTATTTCCCATATTTAATGACATTAAAACATATTTCCGTACAAAGAAACGAAAAAAAAANGAATACGCACGATATTATCACACCAGAAATTGCAAGAAAGCTCCTCAAAAGGAAGATACAAGCCTATTTGAAGGCATTTTCGCCACAGAAACAGCAAGTACAAAACGCTCTTAAACCACTCACTTTTGAGAACAAAATCCATGCACTTTGAAAGCCGATTGGCGCACACCCTAAACAAGACGAATAGTGCAGGGTGCGTGAAATAATACAGACACCCTGCGCGTATTATTTCGTGCAGGGTGTCTGAAATGATATGCGTAGGGTGTCCCTATACGGATGTGCAACCTTCATCAATAGATTTTGCCACGCAGTTCCTTGATGTCATCGCTGTGGATATAATCATCATACTCCATCAGCTTGTCAATATGCCCCTTGGGACCGAGTTCGATGATGCGGTTAGCAACCGTCTGGATGAACTCATGGTCATGGGAAGCAAAAAGNATGTTGCCCTTGAANTGCTTGAGGTTGTTATTGAANGCNTGANTGGATTCCAAGTCAAGATGGNTAGTCGGCGTGTCGAGGATGAGGCAGTTGGCATTCTTCAACTGCATGCGGGCAATCATACAACGCATCTTCTCTCCTCCTGAAAGCACATTGACTTTCTTCAGCACCTCTTCGCCACTGAAGAGCATCCTGCCCAGATAGCCCTTGAAGAACACATCGTTGCCCTCACCATACTGACTCAACCACTCCACCAGATTCTTGTCGCTCTTGAAGAATTCCGTATTATCGACGGGCAGATACGCCGTAGTGATGGTCACACCCCACTTATAGGCACCAGCTTGCGGTTCGCGGTTTCCATTGATAATCTCGAAGAGCGCAGTCATAGCGCGCGGATTGTGTGAAAGGAACACAATCTTCTCGCCTTTTTCAGCTGTAAAGGAAAGGTCTTTGAACAGCACTGTTCCATCGTCCTCAACAGCTGTGAGTCCCTCCACTTCAAGAATCTGATTACCCGCCTCTCTTTCCATGGTGAAGATGATGCCAGGATATTTACGCGTAGACGGCTGAATCTCCTCCACATTGAGTTTCTCCAGCATCTTCTTTCTCGAAGTTGTCTGCTTGCTCTTGGCTGCATTGGCAGAGAATCGACGGATGAACTCTTCCAGCTCCTTACGCTTCTCGTCAGCCCTTGCTTTCTGATTCTGCGCCTGACGGAGAGCCAGCTGCGAAGACTCATACCAGAAGGAATAGTTGCCCGCAAAAAGATTCACCTTGTTGAAGTCAATATCTACCGTGTGAGTGCTCACGGCGTCGAGGAAGTGACGGTCGTGGCTGACCACCAGCACCGTATGCTCAAAGTTTGCCAAGAAATCCTCCAGCCACTCCACCGTGTCAAGGTCAAGGTCGTTGGTTGGCTCGTCCAGCAAGAGATTGTCAGGGTTGCCATAGAGTGCCTGTGCCAGCATCACGCGCACCTTCTCCTTACCCGTCAGCTCCTGCATCATCTTATAGTGCAAATCCTCCTTAATGCCCAATCCCGACAACAGCTGAGCCGCATCGCTCTCAGCATTCCAGCCGTCCAACTCTGCAAACTTCTCCTCCAGTTCCGCCGCACGGATACCGTCCTCATCGGTGAAGTCCTCCTTNGCATACAGAGCATCCTTTTCCCGCNTGATGTCCCACAGNACAGAGTGTCCCATCATCACTGTGNTGATGACCGTACAATTATCGAATTTGAAGTGATCCTGCGACAGCACAGAGAGACGCTCGCCTGGTCCCAACGTAACCGTTCCCTTCGTCGGTTCCAGTTCACCGCTAATAGCCTTGAGCAACGTGGATTTACCTGCACCATTTGCACCAATCACACCATAAATGTTACCATTGGTGAACTTCATGTTCACGTCTTTGTAAAGAACACGCTTGCCAAACTGAATGGCAAGGTCAGAAACTGTTATCATCTACTTTTACCTTTGATTTAGGCGACAAAGGTACGAAGATTTCAACACACCTCAAAAGGAAAAAGCCTTTTTCCCAAACAGCAAGTGTCACAAACACAGAGGAGAACAGACAACAAGCCACCTGCATATACACAAGTGTCACACCAAAGGTTTACAATGTCCGCCGCTTCATACGAGAAAAAGAGGAATCCCCACCCACAAAGAAGCGGTTATCCCTGCTGTGAAAGCAGGTAGCTGCCAAAGGACTGATTACACATTATATATAATATAACACCACATTCAGAATACCAGAGATTTGCCGTCAGGAACTGCGTTTCACCAGAGATTTTGCCATTCAAACATCTATAAACATCCTAAATACAGAAAAAATCCGTAACTTTGCCATCTGTGAACAGAACGATTGATTGACAATCTCACGTTAAATATAGAATCAATGAAAAGACCATTGTGCTTATTGTTTATAGCAAGTCTCGCATTGCCATCTTTTGCAAACGACAGCATTGTTGGCTTGCGTACTTTGGGGTTGGAAAAACCTTTAGGTATTGAGAGTACCCCTGCGTTCAGTTGGAAAATAGAATCGTCAAAACGCGGTTATCGTCAGAGTGCCTACGAGATAACGGTGACTGACAATTGCGGCGTGACACTATGGAAAAGCGGCAAGGTTGCATCCAGCCGTCAAACCGATGTGCCATATGAGGGGAAGCTTTTGAAAAGCCGTTCTGCATACACATGGGCGATAACGGCTTATGACCAAAACAACACACCGTCAATCACAGCAGTCAGCAGTTTCGAGACAGGCATACTGACCCAAGAGGAATGGAAGGATGCAAAATGGATAGCTCCCAAGCAGCCTCCTTACAATGCTATCGTCCAAATCATTCCGAATAAGGGACCTGTTAAGTCGCGCTATGTAAGGTTAAACGTCACCGCAAGCGGTCCTCATGCAGCGTCAGACCCGAACAACGCTTTTGTACAAATAGCAGAAATGGAAATCTATGACAAGGAGGNCANCAANCGAGNACGNCANGNGATATTTACGGCAACGAACTCATGGGAANTGACCAACCATGGCTGGAGCGTANAGTACATAAACGACGGCATCATAAAGGGGGGAACAAACGGATTCACAACAACGCAGAACAGCTGTGCCACAACCATTGTGGCTGACCTCGGCGACAACTATGAGATAGCACGTGTCGTACTCTATCCTCGTCAAGACGTTCCCGCCGTAAATGACGAGAATGCTGCCGCCAACTTCCCAAGCACATACACACTCGAACTGGGTACGACTCCCACAAACTATACAAAGCAGTTCAAGGCAATCAAGGCAAATCCACCAAGTTTCGACACCAATAACAACGTACCCTATATTGGACGTAACTTTACCACCGAAAAAGGGAAAACGGTCAGTCAGGCACGACTGTATGCTTCGGCATTGGGAGTGTTTACAATGCGCCTCAATGGTCAACCAGTCACACAGAATGTATTGGAGCCGGGTGAAACGCAGTATGACAAGCATGTCCTTTATAATACATACGATGTGACACCGCTCATCGTTGCTGGCAAAAACACCATTTTGGCACAAGTGGCAGGAGGCATTGCCAACATGAGCAGCATGAGCGACCGTTTTGTCAAACATGAGCTGGCTTCTGACGAAGCGACAACGTCTCTTCGAGCCATGCTCTACATTACCTATTCCGATGGTACGACACAATGTGTCAATACTGATTCGCAGTGGGTTACCCACAAATCGCCAACAACAGGAAGCAACTGGTACGGCGGTGAGGATTATGACGCACGGTTGACAATCAAAGACCTTTTCACCACTGGCTATGACCTTAGCGCATGGGAAAGATGCGAGGTCGTAAGTCCTTCATTCGTAGCACCCAGCGTGTCGCCCAACAGATACAATATCGGCTTAATGCGTGCCAAGGAGTATGAGCCGTTACGCATCGTGGAGACATGGCCTGCCGTAAGTATAACAAAGAATGCCAGAGGAAACTACCTCGTTGACTTCGGACAGAACTTTGCTGGCACATACTCCTTCTGCCTCAAGGCGAAGAAAGGAACAACAATCACCATATACGACTCGGAGCTACAAGAAGACAATGCCTGCAAGTTTGAGTACATGTACGAGGCAAGCGGCACAAGCAACAAGACGCTTGATAAATACACCTTCCGTGGCGACAAGAAAGGAGAAACATGGGGACCTGAATTTATGTACCATGGATTCCGCTATTTGGAAATAAGCGGACTTGACGAAGCACCTTCTCCGTCCTCCTTCACAGCCAAGCGCATAAGAAGCAACATGGCAAGCGTGTCGCATTTCACGACCAGCAACACACTGCTTAATGACATACACCGCATTTGCTACAATGGCATTCAAAGCCAGCTGTACAACACGGTGACGGATTGCCCCCATCGGGAGAAACTTGGGTGGCTCGATGTGCCCAATATGATGTATCAGTCGCTCTGTTACAATTTCGACATCAAATCACTTCTGAACAAAGTTGTCATGGATGCTTTTGACGCACAAGGAACGAACGGATATGTCCCGAGTACAGTGCCGCATTTCATGAGAGCGTATGACGATGACCTCAACTGGGGCGGAGCATCCATCACCATCCCGTGGCGCAACTACAAACAATATGGTGACATGACGCTCATGCGACGCTACTACGACAAGATGAAGAAACTCATCACATACTACGGTACTCTGACACAAGATAACATTGTGCGCAACAACTACAGTGTACTATCAGATTGGGGGCAGGAGACAAGCGGCTTGGAACATCACACGTCAAGTTCATTCACCTTGACATGTGCATACTACCACCTGTTGGGAGCTATGACAGAAATGGCAACCACCTTGGGACATACAGANGATGCCGATGCNTGGAAGAAGACTGCAGNTGNNGTGAAAGCCGCNTNCAANAAANGGTNNTTCAAGGNGGGTGTTTATGNATATGNAAATCAAGCCAACTATGGCATGGCTTTNTATTACGGCTTGGTAGATGAAAGTGACATTCCCCGTGTTGCCAAAGCTCTGGCGNAATCAGTGGAATCNAGCCAATANAGCGTCAAGACAGGCGAGATAGGTCTGCGACCGACACTCATGTCTTTAGCAAACAACGGATATAATGACATTGTATATAAGATGGTCAACAAGACTACATATCCCAGCTATGGATTTTGGATTGCACAAGGAGCTACGACATCACTTGAATACTGGGATATGTCCCTCAGCCAGAATCATTGTATGATGGACCATATCGAAGAATGGTTCTTCTCCTGTCTTGGCGGTATCAGCAACACNNGAGAAGCATACGAAACCATTCAGATTCACCCTTGGATTCCTGCAGACATGGCATCGGCAGACATCTCTGTCGTGACACCGCGAGGAAAAGTTCGTATGGCATGGAACCGCACAAAAAAGACGACGACATACGAAATCAGTGTACCTGCTGGTTCCGTTGCCGATGTCGTGTTGCCTATAGTGGAAGGCAAGAAACTCTATGAAGAAGGAAAGGAAATCGGTGGTATTGCATCCATTGGAAGCCTCACATACAACAACACCGAGGCACACTTCACTTTGGGCAGTGGCAACTATTCGTTCACCATGGACGGAAGCACGCTGACAGACGGGCATATCGCCCAAATACAGAACCATTAGGCATTGCAATTCTCTGTTCTGATTTCATCGAACTCATGTTAAAAGTAGGATTCATTGCCTAAAGAAATAAACAAACGAAGAAGAGGGATTGCAACACGTAGTTGACAAAAACGAACATTCCCTTTTCTTTTTGTTTGCCAATCAAGAACTTTTAGCAACTGCGTTAAAAAGAATTTGTAACAAAAAAGACTTGTATTAACAAAAAATTGTACCTTTGCAGTCGGGATAAGGTCAGNAAGACCTATTAGATATCCCTTGAAACANAAGCAACACATAGNTNTTAGTAACTNTAATAAATNTATTAAATCAATGACAAAANTAGCTATTAACGGCTTTGGCCGTATTGGTCGCCTCGCTTTCCGTCAGATGTTCGAGGCTGAAGGTTATGAAGTAGTCGCTATCAACGACTTGACAAGCCCTAAGATGTTGGCTCACCTCCTCAAGTATGACACTGCACAGGGTGGTTTCGCTGGCAAGTTCGGTGAAGGCAAGCACACTGTTGAGGCAACAGACAACTCAATCATCGTTGATGGCAAAGAAATCACTATCTACGCTAAGCCTAACGCGGCTGAGCTTCCTTGGGGCGAGCTGGGTGTTGANGTAGTNCTCGAGTGCANAGGCTTCTACACTNCTAAGGAGAAGGCTTCTGCCCACATTCAGGCTGGTGCTAAGAAGGTTGTTATCTCAGCTCCTGCTGGCAACGACCTCCCAACTATCGTTTACAACGTGAACCACAAGACACTGACTCCTGCTGACACAGTTATNTCTNCAGCTTCTTGCACAACTAACTGCTTGGNTCCTATGGCTGCNGCCCTCNACAACTACNCTCCTATCGCCAGCGGTATCATGTCAACCATCCACGCCTACACTGGCGACCAGATGATTCTTGACGGTCCACAGCGTAAGGGCGACCTCCGTCGCAGCCGTGCTGGCGCTCAGAACATCGTTCCTAACTCAACCGGTGCTGCTAAGGCTATCGGTCTCGTTATTCCTGAACTGAACGGCAAGCTTATCGGTTCTGCACAGCGCGTTCCAACTCCAACAGGTTCTACTACAATCCTCGTTGCTGTTGTGAAGGGCAAGGATATCACGAAGGAAGGCATCAACGCTGCTATGAAGGCTGCTTGCACCGAGAGCTTCGGTTATACAGAGGATCAAATCGTTTCTTCTGACATCATCGGCATGAAGTTCGGTTCGCTCTTCGACGCAACTCAGACAATGGTTTCTAAGATTGACGACGACACTTACCAGGTACAGGTTGTTTCTTGGTATGACAACGAGAACTCTTACACTTCTCAGATGGTTCGTACTATTAAGTACCTCGCTGAACTCAAATAAGAGAAACTCACAAATAACAAAGAAGGGGAAGCCAAACGGCTTCCCCTTTCTCTTTTCATAAAACATAAAACAAAGTCGAGAAAAAGACTCAGTGTTACACCGCCCTACATACACTCCTTCTAATAAAAATTCTAACCAATAGGTCGGACAATGTTTAACCTGTCTAACTTTTTGAAGGCACTTCAAAGCATATAGGCTTTACATAACATCTTTTTATAACTAAGTCTAAAAAATGTAGATGAAAACTTGTGAGTATGAAGAAAAATGTTCAAATTTGTAGATAGTAACACTACAATCGGGTTTCTAAATGAGGCTCTAAGACCCAAGAGTGGTGACATATCATTATTTATCTGTAGAGTCTCATACCAACCATTATGACAAAAAACAAGATGAAGAACCTCTCCGTGAAGACGAAAAGAGTGGCTGTACTCGTATCAGGAATTCTGTCAGCGATAGTTACAACTCTTTTTGTATCCTCGTGTGAACGCACAGAGTATACTTCTGTAAAAGACACCCAAGAAGTAAAAACAGACGCAACACTGATGGTACGGGCTACTTTACCTGCGAATGGGGAAAATGTTAGTTTTCCTGTGAGAGTATATGTATTCAAGGGGAACAAGTGTGAAGCCATGCAGGTTATTGCCAACGAGAACGAAACTGTCAACATCCCCCTCTTGGCTGGAACCTACGACATACAAGCTATTGCTGGGGCATCGGAAGAAAACTATGTGTTACCCTCCAAAGAGGAGGCTACCCCAAGCATGCCACTCACGCTTAGGAACGAACAACATCACAGCGACCTGCAAGTAGCCGCCATGCAGAACGTTAAGTTAGAGGTGGGCGAACAGAACATGCTGACTCTGACCTTAAAACGAGTGGTGATGCAGTTGAAAAGCGTGGTCATACAAGGAGTGCCACAATCCACAAACTCCGTATCTTTAAGCTTCTCTCCATTGTACGAAGGTATGACAGGTACTACCTTATCAGGCAATGGAACAGAGGTTACGCTATCCTTGGAAAAGAGCGAGAATGGAACATGGGAACTACCCTCACCTATTTACCTGCTTCCAGCGATGAGTTCACCTGTCACCATGAAAGTGAGCTTGCAAGGTGCAGAAGGCGATATGCAAAGCTACACCTACAGTAGTTCGGAACAAATGGAAGCAGGTGTTCCCATCAACATAGTAGGTACGTATACGGATTGGGGAGTTACCCTCTCTGGTACACTCACAGGAGACTGCTGGCAGGACGAAAAGACTATTTCTTTCGATTTCGGTCCAAGTGCACAGCAGCCAAGCGAACCAGAAAAACCTACCCCCCCCACAGATGTATTGGAAGTGGATAAGATACCTGCGGCTGGTACAACATACCAATCTTGCCTTGTGTTAGCAGTAAATGGTACAGAAGCAGATGGTGTGTGGGATGTCCTTTTGCTNTCGCCCACACAAAAGGAATTAGGTATTGAAGGAACCATATCTTCCATGCAAGCAGAATTGGAAACAAAGGTTCAAGAGTTACTTCNCTTATGCAGTGTAGATNGCATTGAGGGATNGCGANTGATNACCTTAGAAGAAGCAAGTATTANNCGCACTAATAAAGGTAAATTCAACATTGTNGCGTATAATTCGANTANCGCCCCTCAAGGTTATGTGTATANGAATGCTGATAACGAACTAAAAGTTGGAAGAATGAACACAAGCAGCGTATCTAATGCAAATAATTGCAAGACTACTGACCTATTCCGCCCTGTGACCATAATTAAGATGAAGCTCAAAACAAACTGAGACAGACGCACATAGGAAACAAATCAAATAGAAAGCGGAACTCTATCTTATCAGATTGAGTTCCGCTGTTTTTTCAGGTCTTTATCCAAGTCTTATTTCTTATTCCAAACAGACATTTAGCTTAAAGAATCGTCTTCACGGCTTCAAGCATGNCTTTCTCCTGANTGAGNTCGNGGTCTTTCTTGACCAGCTCCGTAANACTNGGNATGNTCTTGTTGAGATTTTCATGCCAAATGTNCTCGGCTGCAAGCNNTCCTTCCGCCACCTTCTGTGTATCGCCTGTTGCCCATAGGTCTTTGAGCATCTGCATAATCTCAGGTGCGTCATTGGGTTCAATAGGGGCACCATCAGCACGAGTGCCGCCTTTGTAGTAGGTGATAATGGCAGCAAGACCAAAGACAAGTCCTTGAGGAAGTTCGCCCTTACGCTCCAGATAGACCTTCACGCCAGGAAGGTCGCGCGTCTCGTACTTGGGGAAGGAATTGAGCATGATGCTCGTCACCTGATGGTCAACGTATGGATTATTGAATCGCTCTAACACATCAGTAGCAAACTGCTGTAATTCAGCCATTGGCAGGTTGAGCGTTTGCATGAGTTCGTCAAACTGCACTTTGTGGATATACTTGCCAACAACTTCATCGTTGCAAGCATCACGCACGATGTTGATACCGCTGAGGTAGGCAACAGGAGAAAGCACCGTGTGAGGACCATTCAGCAGAGTTACTTTTCTTTCGTGGTAGGGCTTTTCACTGGGAGCTATGAGCACGTTAAGTCCTGCTTTCGCGGCTGGGAACTCTGCCTTGAGCGCATCAATGTCCATGTTTTCAGGTTTCTCAATGACCCACAGATGGAATGCTTCTCCCTGCACGACGAGGTTATCGGCATAGCAAATCTTTTCTTGTATCTCTACAATCTCTTTACGTGGGAAACCTGGCACAATGCGGTCAACAAGTGTTGCACACACATAATTATATTTTGTGAACCATTCTTTGAAAGCGGCATAGTCAGCTCCAAAGTCTTCCTTCCATAGTTCAATGTACTGGTAAATACACTCTTTCAAATGGTGCCCGTTCAGGAAAATCAACTCACAAGGCATGATAATCAATCCCTTATCTGCTGCACCATTAAAGGTTTTGAAGCGACGATAAAGCAACTGGGTGAGTTTGCCAGGATAGGAAGACGCAGGTGCATCGGTGAACTTGCAAGCAGGGTCAAAAGCAATGCCTGCTTCTGTGGTATTGCTGATGACAAAACGGATTTCGGGTTGCTCTGCCAATGCCATGAAAGCATGATTCTGGCTGTATGGATTGAGTGCACGACTGATACAATCAATACGTGTAAGGGAGTTAACCTTATCGCCATTCAGACGACCTTGCAGATTGACGTGATAGAGACAGTCCTGACCATTGAGCCAATCAACCATGCCACGTTCAATGGGCTGAACTACCACAACCGAGGAATTAAAATCGGTCTTCTGATTCATATTGAAAATAATCCAATCCACGAAACAGCGCAGGAAGTTTCCTTCACCAAACTGGATGATTCTTTCAGGTGCATGGCTCTTCGGAGCCGTGCGAGCGTTTAATGCTTTAAGTGCCATAATTTATTGAAGATATATTATATGTTGTCTATATGTCGGTGACAAAAGTACGACAATTATTCCACACACCCAAAAGAAATGACCTTTTTGCAAGGCAACATACATACGAAAAGATCGTAGCCACTTAAAATGAGAGGACATAGAACGAATGTCCCAAGACGAAACAACAAAAATGTAGATGAAAAGATTGGCAGGAATGGCTAAATTGTATATCTTTGCAAACATGAAAGATATAACAATCCAGATTCCTATCTGTATCAAACAAGAGCAGGAACTTACAGCCAGCGAGTGTAAATTGATGGAAGAGGCATGCCGCACTACATATCGTAGTTATGCACCATATTCTCATTTCTCGGTGGGTGCGGTCGTTGAGCTGGAGGACGGCACTCTCATTACGGGAAGCAATCAAGAGAATGCAGCCTACCCTTCTGGTCTCTGCGCCGAACGTACTGCGGTCTTTTATGCCAATTCACGCTATCCAGAAAAGGCGGTTCGACGCATTTGTATTGCTGCACGTGATAAAGATGGGCAACTCTGTTCACGTCCGATTCCCCCTTGTGGAGCATGTCGGCAAGTTTTGCTTGAGACGGAACAACGCGCAGGACATCCTATAAAAATAATGCTCTGCAGTACGCAGAGCATCTACTTCATATCGTCTGTCAAAGACTTATTGCCTTTGAGTTTCGATGATTCTTTTTTAGCACTTGATATTTAGTTCCTTCACAATACTGGAGATTTTCTCCATCGTTGAGATACGTGAAGACACCAATGGCAAACGAAGTTCGTTTTCAATGAGTCCCATCGCATTGAGCATTGCCTTTACACCAGCAGGGTTGCCATCGACAAACAAGAGTTTGAAGAGTTCGGTGAACTGGTGATGAATCGTGAGCGCATTGCTGTAATCGCCATTAAGAGCCAATCGCACCATGCGGCTAAATTCCTTGGGAAGTGCGTTTCCAATGACAGAAATGACACCCACAGACCCTAATGTAATAAGCGGGAAAGTGATACCGTCATCACCAGAGATTACATCGAAATGGGCTGGTTTATTTTTGATGATGTCATCAATTTGTGTGAAGTTGCCAGAAGCCTCTTTGATAGCCACAATGTTTGTGCATTCGTTAGCTAGTCGCAATGTAGTTTCAGCAGTCATATTCACCCCCACACGTCCTGGCACATTATAGAGTACCACCGAAAGATTACGCTCTTCAGCAGCTGTCGCAATAGCCTTAAAATGTTGGAACAACCCCTCCTGCGAAGGCTTGTTATAGTATGGACATACACTCAAGATACCTTCGATACCCTTAAAGTCTCCATGCTTTATCTGCTCCACCACTGCTGCTGTGTTGTTACCGCCACATCCCATGAGGATAGGCACCTGTCCGTTCACTTTCTCCACCACGAGGTCTTTCACCTGCTGACGTTCTTCCTCGGAAAGAGTTGGTGTCTCAGCTGTGGTGCCTAAAAGGCAAATGAAATCCACACCATTGGACAACTGATAATCAAGCAGTCGGCGCAAAGCTGTAAAATCCACCATACCCTCTTTTGTAAAAGGCGTAATGAGCGCAATGCCTAAACCTCTAAATCTATTGTGTACCATATAATGATGAAAACGTTTTTACTAATTTGAACGCAAAGTTACTACTTTCCTTTTATATTTGGGTTTTCTTTCCTGAATTTCTTAACGAAAGCATCCAAATCCTTTTCCACATAGTCACTCCATTCGCCTACAGGCAACCCCTCTGGAAAGTAGCCCTCATAGACACTTCGTACTAACCGTGGAGTCTGTTCACATGCCTCTTTGAAATTTTCCAAGAACNAGTCGGAGTTTCNCAACTTCNAATAAGTCAGTGACTTGGCAGCAGGAATCTTCTTTACATATCGGNTGTTGCTTTGAGCAGCTATTTGGGTGATGGTCTCCAGCACTTCAAGANCGAATGTTTNAAAGCCATTCAAGNCAAATGTCAAAGCAATATCCACACCGACCATCACTTGGTCTCTGGCATATTGAAGAGCCAAAGAAAAGTTCTGAGATGCTGTTTCATAGAGATTTAACGACAGATGGTTCACGCCCATCATAAAATAGGCATCAACATTGTGTGGACTTACTTCAAGCACTTTCTTATTGCAAGCGATGCTCTCTTCGTAACAACCATGGTTGTGGCACAACTCACCAATGTCACAATAGGCTCTGGCATATAGCTCCATACCTTCGTTAAANAACATCGTCTCAATGGCAACCCGTTCCTTTTCTTTAGCATGATTACATTTAACCGCCTCATAACGGTCTTCCGATTCCACACGTCTCCTGTCCAAGACTTTTTCCAACCTTTCCAACTGGCGCAAAGCCTCTTCCTTTTCATCTGTAAAGAAGAGCATTTCTGCATAAGGAATAATCTGTATGATATCCCCTCCTTTAGCCAAATACTCCTTAAAGAGCACCTTTGCCCCTTGCTTGTCATCCAAACAGTTTGTTGAATGTGCCTTTGTCAGCATGGCATGCATGTCGTTAGGATCTATTGCCAAAGCAAAGTCACAGGCTTCCAAAGCCTGTTCATAGTTCTTCTGCACAAAATGCCCCAAAGCCAAGTTTGACCATCCCTGTGGAAGGTAAGGCTGCTCCTCAAGAACCTGCGTCAGAACTTCACATAACAACTGAGGGAAATTGTTGNCTTTACAGATTTCAGCCAACTGTNCATCTTCCTCGTATTTTCCTAATGGACCAAACGTATCAATNTATTCACGNATCCATTTCTCTACANCTTGACNGGTTTCTTTCTGGTTGTCATTGTCCATTTCTTCATCCTCGCGCAACTCAGCCAATGACGAGATGATATGGATGTAGTTCTCACGCTGTTTCTGCGGTGAAGGATGTCCTCCCTCATCCATACGCATCCATTCGCGCCAAATCTGTTCAGCCTTGGGAAGATTCATGTATTTTGTGTATTGGAGTTGCGCCATCTGATACACGACATCAGGAATGCTTGAGTCGAGTTTAAGTAACACCTCCTCAGCCTTGTCATACTCATGCTCATAAATACAAGTGGCCCCTTTCACAATCAGCAATGCTTCGTTGTCGGGATGCATACCCAACCCCATCTCGATGGCATCCATTGCATCATCGGGCTGGTTACAGTTCAGATAGTAATCAGCTATGTCGGCAAAGTCTTCGGCATCCAAATAAAGGCTCTTATGCTTTCCCACTTGCTCTTCGTATGCGTGCAGAATATCCTTAAAATCCTGCGACTCAAAATATGATTTTGCCATCTATCGACAAGACGTTACTTATTCATCTTTCTCCAAGCATCGGTCAATCCGACGGTGCGGTTGAACACCAAATGCTCTGGGGTTGAATCCAAATCCACATTGTAGTAACCAATGCGTTGGAACTGCAGATAATCCATCGGCTTACGCGTCCGAAGCCACTCTTCCACATACGCCGTCTTTATCTCCAAACTATTTGGATTCAAGAATGGACGCATCGCCTCAATGCCACGGACATCACCATGCTCTTTTGAATAGGCAGCTACCTCGTCACGTGGATTCTCCACCATCCAAAGACGGTCATAGTTCCTCACCTCAGCTTTCAGGCAATGCAGGCAACTCACCCAGTGAATCGTCTTTCCCTTTATCTTCATGTCGCTGTTTGCCTGTCCTGTCTTGGTTTCAGGAATCAATTCGGCATGAATCTCTACAATATTGCCCTCGGAGTCCTTCACGACACATTCATCCACATTCTCTGGACACTGAATGATATAAGAATTCTTCAAGCGCACCTGTTTGCCAGGACCGAGACGGAAAAACTTCTTAGGAGTTTCTTCCATGAAATCCTCACGTTCAATCCACAACTCACGGCTGAATACAATCTCGTGCGTGCCATCAGCCTCATTCTCGGGGTTATTCACAGCCTGATAGACTTCCTCTTCACCCTCTGGGAAATTCGTAATGACGAGCTTAACAGGATTGATGACTGCGCTCACACGCTGCGCACGCTTATTCAAATCATCACGAACAGCAGCCTCAAACAGTGACATCTGATTCAATGCGTCAAACTTTGTATAGCCAATCTTGTTAATGAATGACAAAATACCTTCAGGACTATATCCACGACGACGGAAACCGCAGATGGTCGGCATACGTGGGTCGTCCCATCCGTTTACAATTCCCTCCTTCACTAATATCAGCAAATTGCGTTTAGACAGCAAGATGTGCGTCAGATTCAATTTGTTAAACTCCGTCTGACGAGGACGGTTGTCATCAATCGGATGGTCCGTCCCATCCACTTCCTTTGCCCAATCCACAAAAAGGTCATACAAGGGACGATGGCTAACAAACTCCAAAGTACACCACGAGTGTGTCACGCCCTCCCAATAGTCACACTGACCATGCGTAAAGTCATACATGGGGTAAGCATTCCACTGATTACCAGTGCGCCAATGCGGCATATTCAACACACGATACATGATGGGGTCGCGGAAGTGCATATTGGGATTTGCCATATCTATTTTAGCACGCAGCACCATCTTGCCCGGCTCCATTTTGCCAGAATTCATTTCCTCAAACAAACGCAGGTTCTCCTCCACGGGACGATTCCTGTAAGGTGAATCCACACCCGCTTGTGTAGGTGTTCCTTTCTGCTCCGCTATCTGCTCCGAGGTCTGCTCGTCCACATAGGCACGTCCCTGCTTGATAAGAGCCACAGCAAAATCCCACAACTGCTGGAAATAGTCGCTGGCATAGTAGATGTTTCCCCATTTGAAACCCAACCATTCAATGTCACGCTTGATGGCCTCCACATATTCCGTATCCTCCTTTTGAGGATTCGTGTCGTCCATGCGCAGGTTACACACACCGCCGTATTTCTGAGCCATGCCAAAATCGAGCGCAATGGCCTTAGCGTGACCAATATGCAAGTAGCCATTGGGTTCGGGCGGAAAACGAGTTTGCATTCGTCCTCCGTTTTTACCTTCCGCCAAATCTTTCACCAGTTGTTCTTCTATGAAGTTGAGCGATTCTTTCTTGCTCTCTTCCTTCTTGAAATCTTCAGAAAATTCTGCACTCATAATCATCAATCTTCCTAATAATAAACTATTGTGTATTTCTAAATCGGAAATGTGCCATCATGTACACATATTGACCGCAAAAGTACGAAGAAAAATCCTTGTTCAAAGCATGATAGTTCATAAAAATGAAGAAAAAACATGATTTGTGTTAAAAAACACATTTTAAGGATATTGTTTATTCAAAAATAACCCCTACCTTTGCCATCGTTATCCTGAAAACAATCTTTTTACCTTAAAAAAACTGATACCTATTAAAGAAAAAAATGAAAGCGTCTCATTGTGAAATGGGGCGCTTTTTATGTACACATAACTCAACAATCAATCATCCCATCCAATACGGACAAAGCGTCCAACGGGCTATCCGCACTTCTCCAAACAGATGGATGCACAATAAAGAAGACACATCTTTCGTTAATTATGATATATAACCCACAAACGGATGAAGAGATTGACCCACCGCACACTATCTTGGGAAATAGCACTCATGATGCTCTTCCCCACTCTTATATGCTCATGCAGCGATGAAGAAGAGTTTACCTCTGACCGAGGCGCGATTCTGACTTTCAGCACAGACACAATTGCATTTGACACGCTCTTTATGGAAGTCACATCAGCCACCGAACGCTTTTGTATATACAACCCCAACAGCAAAGGTCTGCGCATCAGCCACGCAAGACTTGCGTCAGGCGGCACATCGGGCTTCATGATGAACGTAGATGGACAAAGCGGCTCAGTCATACAAGATGTACAAGTGTATGGGAAAGACAGCGCTTTTGTGTTTGTGAAGGTGAACATCCCCATACAATCATCGGCAAAACCGACAAAAGTGACGGATGCCATCATCTTTACCCTCGAAAGTGGCGTAGAACAAAAAGTACAATTAGTTGCTTATGGTCAAAGGGCAAATGTATGGCGAGCAAAGGTGCTAACCAACACAGAGCAGGAAGTGACGCCAGCAGAGAGCCTGCCCTATCTGATATACGACAGCCTCGTGGTAGCGGAAAACACAACGTGGCGCATCAAAGAAGGCAACCGCTTCTACTTCCATAATGGCGCAAGCCTCATTGTGCATGGAACATTGATAGTGGAAGGAACACGAGATGCGCCAGTCGTATTCCGTGGCGACCGCATGGACCGTATGTTCCCCTATCTGCCATACGACCGCTTAGACAATCAATGGGGAGGCATCTACTTGTCTCCCTCATGCCAAGGACTCACATTAAATCATGCTGACATCCACAGCGGGAACTACGGTGTGATATGCAACAACATCAAAGGCGAAGTGAATATCCAAAATACGATTATCCACAATGTGGCTGGTTACGGGCTTCTCCTCGAAGACACAAAGGCAAAGGTGGTCAACACACAAGTGTCAAATTCACGACTTGACTGCGTAAGCATTTATGGTGGAACCACAGACTTTTACCACTGCACCTTGGCTCAATTCTATCCATGGAAAGCAGACTTTGGGCATGCCCTCTATGTCAGCAACTACATCGGCGAGGAGGAACATCGGGTAGAAGCCGCCAACTTCTATAATTGCCTGATTACAGGCTATGCTAACGACGAAGTGCATAGCTTCTCAGGAGAGCAGCCTCTTCAACTGCAGTTTGACCATTGTGTACTCCTCACAGACGTAAGCGACGAAACCTATTTCCACGATTGCATCAACGAATCCAAAGATTCAATCACCTATAAGTCTTCTAATTTCAGAGCGTTCGACACACACGCTTTCCTTTATGATTTTCGTCTCGATTCCCTCTCCATCGCCCGACAAAAAGGCTCTTCCACTTATGCCGACATATACCCCATAGACATGAACGGCGTTGAGCGTAAAGGGAAGACCCCCGATGCAGGTTGCTACCAATACGAAGAGGAATGATAACAACCATACTTTAGATGGCACAGTTATGACTTACGAGCGACAAAGCCCTCCTTTCCTTTATGATAGAAGGAAGGGAGGGCTTTTGCATTCCTTTTCATGATATGACAAACAAAGTATAAAAGTAGTCATACGTAAACGGTCAATCGACCCGAACGTATGACTACTTTGCGTTTATATGCTTATAAAAGAGCTAAGAATGAATACAGCTATTCTTCTGTATCTTCTTTTACAAGGTTGAACTTTGCGGAGATTTCCTTTTGGTCAATGGCTTGACGAAGGTTGAAACGCTTGCGTTGGGTGATGTAGCCAGCTTTTTCACACGAAACTTCAACCTGCACATTGCCAGAGTTGTTGTAGGTCAAACCTTTAATGTCAAACGTCTCCGTGGTTTCGTATGGAGTTGAGCCAACAAAACAAGAGTTAGTGTTTGACACGTCAGGAGTTGACGATACCACACGCCAAGAAACATCCGCCCCTTGGGGAGCAGACACGATATACCAACGAATCACCGTGCTCTCAAGGGCTGTGTCTCCAAAGCCTTGAACCTGCTTGTTTTTTTCTTGCTTTGCAGTCTTAGCAATCTTCAGTTTGGGAGCAATGCGGTCCCATCCAATCCTGCTAAGAGCCTGAAAAAATGCTGTTTGGAGCGGTGAGGCAATAGAGGATTGGGATTTAGCCTCTCCCCTGCCAGTTGATGTGGTTGAGCTAAGAACAACCTCATGATTGGAATTGAGTAATTCCCAACTAATCACCATCGCACTTGATGAGTTGAACACTTTATGCTTCACGTCATAGTTGCGCACACGCAAGCTGTAGTCTTTGATGGTGACATTGAGAATATAGTCTGTGTTGAAATCAGAACCAACTCTAAAGCCTAACGCTGTGGCATAACGGTCAAGAAACTGTTCCGTACTGGACACCAAGGAATTGTCAAGTACAATCCGAGGCAGTGCGGCAGCTTCTTTGCTTGGCAATTCGGTAATGTTGATGAGGCTGTTTTCATTTGCCTCGCAACGAACCTGAATACGTAATCCATAATCAAGGTTGTTGAACATTTGTGAAACGTCAATATGCGCCTCACCCAATGATACCATGATGTCACGAATCACGACCTTTTTCTTGCTTGAAGCAGAGGCTGTTCCGACGCATACAGCGAGAAAAAGGAGTAATGAGAGTTTAATAAACTTGTTTATCATAACTATTCATCTTTAATAAGATTGAACTTGGCAGAGATTTCCTTTTGGTCAATGGCTTGGCGGAGGTTGAAACGCTTGCGTTGGGTAATGTAGCCCGCTTTCTCACATGAGACCTCAATTTGGATATTGCCAGAGTTGTTATACGTCATACCTTTGATGTCGAAACTCTCCGTGGTTTCGTAGGGGGTTGAGCCTACGAAGCAAGAGTTTGTATTTGAAANATCAGGTGTTGACGACACNACACGCCAAGAAACGTNTGCTCCCTGTNGGGTAGAAGTGATGTACCAACGNATAACCGTGTGTTCAAGAGCCGTATCACCAGCACCCGTAACCTGAGCATTTGCCTCCTGCTTGGGAGTATTGGCTATCGTCAGGCATTTAGCAATTCTGTCCCAGTTCACCTTATTGAGTGCTTCTGCATACGCACGCCCTAAACCAAAACCCAATTGTTCGGTAGAAGCTAAACGAATTCGAGAACTTGCTGTTGATGATGGTACAACTGTTTGTCCTGTGC
>WFMB01000120.1 GCA_009177185.1 Bacteroidales bacterium | reverse complement strand
GCGCACACCGAGGTGCTGATGGGCGAAGAACTTGCCCGAACGTCCGTAGCCACACTGGATTTCGTCGCAGACGAGCACCGTGTTGTGCTGGTCGCAGAGGGTGCGTAGCTCCTGCATGAACTCCTGGGTGACACAGCGGATGCCACCCACGCCCTGAATGCACTCGATGATGACAGCGCACACGTCGCCTTTCTCAATCTCTTCCTTCCAAGGCTGGATGTCGTTGATGGGCAGATAGGTTACATGCCCGTTGTCATTGATGGGAGCGATAATCTTCGGATTGTTTGTCGCTTCGACAGCTAATGAGGTGCGACCGTGGAAAGCCTTCTCCATGGAAAGCACACGCGTTCTTCCGTTGTAGAACGATGCCAGCTTCAAGGCATTCTCGTTGGCTTCGGCACCAGAGTTGATGAGGAACAGCTGGTAGTCTTCATAACCTGATGCCTTGCCCAAACGGGTGGCAAGTTCCTTTTGGAGCGGGTTCTGTACGGAGTTGCTGTAAAAGCCCAACTTGTTGAGCTGTTGGGTCATAGCCTCGACATAGTGAGGGTGGCAGTGTCCGATGCTGATGACTGCGTGACCACCATAGAGGTCAAGGTATTCCTGCCCCTTGTCGTCCCACACATGGCAGCCCTTGCCGTGGTCGATGGCTATGTCGAAAAGTGGATATACGTCAAATAAGTTCATGTTGTTAGAATGCTGATGCTTTGAGGTTAAGTCCGGCTCGTTCGTCCAAGCCGAACATGATGTTCATGTTTTGTACTGCCTGTCCGACTGCTCCTTTGAGCAGGTTGTCAATCATGGAGGTGATGACCACCTTACGACCGAACACCTCTGCGTGGACAAGCCCCTTGTTGGTGTTGACCACCTGCTTCAAGTCCAGTGCCTTATCGCTGTAGTGGGTGAAGGCGGCTTGCTCATAAAAGGTCTTGTATAGCGCGATGATGTCGCTTTCCACGGGACGCTGGTCGAGTGTCACGACCGTCGTGCAGAAGATGCCTCTTGCGAAATCGCCTCTGTATGGGATGAAATCCACGGTGATGCCCTCTGCGTCGTACCCTTCATCCAAGGTATCTACCACATGCGGTGCTTCCGTTGGCTTCAACTCGTTCAGCGTCTGGCAAATCTCATGCAGGTGTTGATGCGTGAAGAGCTTATATACAGAGATGTTGTTGTTTCTCCATGAGAAATGCGTCGTAGCCCCTGGCTTCTGACCTGCGCCTGTCGAGCCAGTGATGGCATTGACGGCGATGTCCTTCGTCAGCAGCCCTGCCTTTGCCAATGGCAGCAGACCCAACTGGATGCAAGTGGCGAAGCATCCTGGGTTTGCCAAATGCTGACACCGAGCTGTCTCTTCTCTGTGAATCTCAGGCAAGCCATACACATAATCGTGGTTTCCCTTGATGCGGAAGTCCTGTGCCAAGTCGATGATTTTCACGTTCGCAGGGATGCTGTGCTCCTTCAAGAACGCCTCGCTCTTGCCATGTCCGAAGCAGAAGAACACCACATCCACTTGCTCAAACGGCATCTCGCTGGTGAACTCCAATTCGGTGTCACCCAACAGCCCTTCATGCACGTCATACACCTTGTTCCCTGCGTTCGACTCGCTGTTGGCGAACACGATTTCCACCTCAGGATGGTTCAACAACAGGCGAATCAACTCGCCGCCTGTGTAGCCAGCCGCTCCTAATATACCGACTTTAACCATTATCTTTCTTCGTTTGGATGTGCCAGATAGTANGCGCGGAGTGCAGTGGANGTCACTTTGATGAAGCCTTTAGCGTCTTCGGATGACCATGCCTTGGCAGTTTCGNCATNNNCACCGNGCTTGTTCTTCACGAGGTCGTTGGGTGAATCCACACCGACTGTCTGGAAGCCGAGCGGACGGAGCTCGAGCGTCACCTCTCCTGTCACGTTGCGTTGTGAAGAAGTCAGCATTGCCTCCATGTCGGGCATGACTGGCTCCAAGTATTGGCTCTCGTGTAGGAACATGCCGTACCAGTTGCTTACTTGGTCTTTCCAGTACTGCTGCCACTTGGAGAGCGTGTATTTCNCCAAGAANCGGNGTGCGCCAATGNTNAGCATCGGNGCGGCAGCCTCGAAGCCGANACGTCCCTTGATGCCGATGATAGTGTCGCCCACATGGCAGTCGCGACCGATTCCGTATGCCGCGCCAATCTCCTCAACTGCCTGAATGGCAGCAATCTTGTCTTCGTAATGCTTGCCGTTTACACTGCAAAGTTCGCCTTTCTCAAAGCCCAACTTCAGCAGTTCGGGACCTTCCTTTGTAGGGTGCTTTAAGTAAGCGGATTCGGGCAGACCCTGTGTCGAGTCAAGAATCTCGCCACCACAGATGCTGGTGCCCCAAATGCCCACGTTGTAAGAGTATTTCAGCTTGGCAAAGTCAGCGGCAAAGCCATTTTTGTTCAGGTAGTCAATTTCCTCCTGGCGGCTCAGGTTACCGTCGCGGGTCAGGGTGATGATTTCCACTCCAGGAGCCATGACAAGGAAAGTCATGTCGAAGCGAATCTGGTCGTTGCCAGCACCTGTAGAGCCGTGAGCGATGGCGCTTGCACCAATCTCTTTGGCATAACGGGCAATCGCCAGCGCTTGGAAGATGCGTTCAGAGCTGACGGAGATAGGGTAGCAGTTGTTTCTCAACACATTGCCAAACACNATATACTTAATNGACTTNGCGTAATACTCTTNTGTCACGTCGAGTGTCNCGTACTTCGTCNCGCCCANCTTGTAGGCGTTNTCCTCNTTCGTCTTCAACTGCTCAGCTGAGAAACCGCCTGTGTTGGCACACGCAGCATGCACTTCATAACCCTTTTCCTTCGCCAGATACATCACCGTGTAGCTGGTGTCCAATCCGCCGCTGAAGGCAACGACAACCTTTTTCTTCTCTGCCATAATTTATGTTGTTTTATTGTTATCTTGTTTTTGTAAGGCTTATAAGATTTGTATGGTTTATCGGGCGCTACATCAGCCCTCTCACCACCATCTCCTTCATAATCTCTTGGAATATCTCCACAGGCGTAGGCTCTCCATGATGCTGTGCAGGGTCGTAGAGCATGCCCGTACAGATGCAGAACTTCCTGTTCTTCATCGCCAAAATCGGGTGGTTCACGCATCCACGGCAGCCGCGCCAAAAGGCATCATCGTCGGTCAACTGGTTGAAGCTCACGGGCACATAGCCCAGTGCTGTGTTCATTTTCATCACCGCATCGCCGCTGGTGAGCGAGAAAATCTTGGCATGTGGCCAACGCACACGTGCCAGCGTGAAGNTGTGGTCTTTGANGCGCTTGGCAATGTTGCGTCCTTGGTAGTCAGGATGTACAANCAGTCCCGAAGTCGTTACATACGATTTGNTGCCCCACGTCTCTATATAGCTGAAGCCCACAAATTTGTCGCCCAGTTCCGTCTGTACGCTTGGGTCGAGTGCCAGCACCGCCTTCCCCTCACGCATCTTCGTTGCTACATACTCATGGGTGCGCTCAGCAATGCCTGTGCCACGCTTCTTAGCTGCTTCACGGATGGTGTCAAGTATCAAATCCACGTATTTCTCATGGCTGGCATCCGCCACAATCACCTTGATTCCGTCGTCGTATATCATTATTCTTCTTATGCTTGGCTGCCCGGATAGACCGGTACAATTGTTCTTAAATTCGCTTCCAATGTTTCCTTGTTGAATCCCTCTTCCAGTGCCAAAAAGATGGTGTCATCTCCTGCAATCGTGCCAATGACCTCATGGAAGTGGGCGTTGTCTATGTCGCTTGCCAATCCACTGGCATAGCCTGGTCGGCATTTGATGACCGCCAGCTGTCCCGAGAATTTCACTGACATAAAGCCGTTTCTGATGGCAGTTCCCTCTTGCCGATGTTCCCTCACTCGTCGGTAGTACGGGTTCTCGTGCAGCATGTAGATGGAGCGTCCTTTGGGCGAAAAGCCTTTTACAACTTTCNANAATTTTAAGTCGCGCGACNAANTNGCCNGTGTCATGTTCACTCNCTCCTTTGATAGGGCTTGTGCCAGTNCCNCCTGNCTGCCAATCTCTTGGGTCTGGATAATTGCTTTGATGATGTCGAGTCTTGATTGTCTTGCTGTCATCTTCTATGAGGAAAGTCCTCCGGGGCGTTGCCCGAAACTTTTTGTATATTTATACGAAAAACGACTGCAAAGTTACACAAACTTCTGCATATAACAAACGTTTTATGCAGATTGTTTGTATAAAGTGAATAAAATGGTTGTTCACTCATCCTTCGGCTTATACAAGGACTTTCTTCTTGCCGAAGAACAGTGGAGATAGATGGATGCTGTCCATCACCCAACCGATGGCGAAAGAGCCTAAAAGACATACAGGCAAAGACGCAAGGATGAAGAGGATGCCAAAGGAATCGAAAGAAACGAGGGGAAGAAGATGCTTGCTAAGCAATGTGAAGATAGGGGAGAAGAGGAAGACGGGCAAGGTGTTTCTGCCAATGAAAAGGAGGACAGCCCGTGTTTTCCCCTTTAGGTGCTTGGTCAGCAGCATGCCGATACAGATGACGGAATAGACGATGAAGATGCCTCCGACCTGTATAGGAGACAGGTTGATAGGGGACAGTATCAGCAACGCGAACGCCAGCAANGCCACAGGAGATGGCTTGAACAGTTTGTTGAAGGGGAGGGGAGCTTGTTTCATGATAGCACCCACCAGAAAATAGAATCCAGCTGAAAGAGAGATGATGTGGAGCCATTGTGCATAGACACACAGGATGAGCCCAAAGGAAATCAGCCGTGAGTGAAGCGAGAGCTTGGGGATACGAAAGATAGTGAAATAAGTAAGTCCGCACAGAATCAGGGTTTGCAGATACCAATAAGGACCTAAAGGATGTAGCAGGAGCTTGTCCAAGAAGACAACAGGCGTGAGTTTGTCTATGTGTTCGCGGATGGGCAGCATGGAAGCCATGAGGATATATCCACACTCCATGATAAGGTAGGGAATGGCATACCACACAATCGTCTTGGCAAAGTCTTTCCACGATTTGCGAATGTTCATCAGATAGCCCGAGAAGAGCAGGAATCCCGTCATGTGGAAGGTATAAACTACCTTCTTGACATAGGGGTAGGAGTCGCCGATATAGACAAGATGAAAGATGACCATCAGGACGATGAAGATACACTTCATGATGTCAATATCGTCCATCCGTTTTCTTGGATTTGATGACAACGTGCTGCTAACCTGTTCCATTCCTAAAGTTCGGTTTCTCCTTCGATAAAGTTATCCATGAACAGATGCTCTCCGTCCCACACAACATAGGTGAAGAGAGTGAGCCACTCGCCCAAAATGAGAAGACGGGTGNCTCTGTTCNTCATCAAATCTAATTNNNTGTGGCGATNACNGNAGNTGAAGTAGTTGACGTCGGTGTGCGTCTTGAGATAGTCTTTGGCATAGAGCACAAGCCCTTCCTTGTCTTCTCCTTGGTAAGGCTCTTCGCCGTTGTCGGGAGCACTTTGATAACCCACCAGGCGGGTGTCGTTGTGGAATCCCTCTTTGGTCAATACGCGCCCTTCGGCATCGGGACGCAAAGCACCAGAGGAGCGCTTCATGCGTGAGTGCTTAGCCCAGTTGAGACCGAAGTTCATAAACCAGTGGGGATGAATCCATCGTGCCACCTTCTCTAAGGTTTTATTGTGGAAACACCAGAACATCAGCCGTGTCTTCCATGCCTTGTCGCGATAGTCCAGTCGGTCGCCATGAGCCAGATAGAAGACCTTCCCGAACAAGTCTATGGTGCAGGGTTGGCGATGGAGAATCACACCACACTCTGTCTCCAGGTAGTTGCCCATCCACATATCGTGGTTGCCCGTGAAGTAATGCACTTCCACGCCCAAGTCGGTCAACTCGCTAATCTTGCCGAGGAAGCGGGTGTAGCCCCTGGGCACCACCTCCTGATACTCGAACCAAAAGTCGAACATGTCCCCCAGCATGTAGATAGCAGCTGCCTTCCCCTTAATCTTGTCGAGGAAGTTGACGAGACGGCGTTCCTGCGTGCGTCGGTGCTCAACGGCACGGCTGCCCAAGTGGGCATCACTGATGAAATAGATGTTCTTCATTGTGGCGTATAACCTTAAAAAACTCCTCCTTACATGAATCCCAGGTCGAGCTTGGCTTCCTCGCTCATCATGTCCTTGTTCCATTCAGGCTCGAAAACCACATTCACGTTCACCGTCTTGACGGCAGGGATACCCTCAAGTTTCTGCTGGATGTCTTCGAGGATGAAATCAGCGGCAGGGCAGTTGGGGGCGGTGAAGGTCATGTCGATGTCCACATCAAAATCCTTGCCATCGGCAGGCTCGGCGGTCTCCTTCACGTCAATCTTGTATATCATGCCGAGGTCCCACACGTTGACAGGAATCTCGGGGTCGAACACCGTCTTGAGGTATTCTACGGTCTTCTCTTCTACTTCGTATTTTGTCATATAGTATGTAATGCTAAGCTGTAAACGCTAATCCTTTTTATATCTTTCCGTTCTCGGAGAAACTGTAGTAGTCCCCCTCGGTCACAATCACATGGTCAATCATCCGCAGATTGACGGCTTGCGCGGCACGGTTCACCCGTTGCGTCAGGTCCTCGTCATGTCGGCTGGGGCGCAGGTTGCCGCTGGGATGGTTGTGAACAAGGATGAAGCTGGTGGCATCGTGCAGCAGTGCCTCTTTGAGCAACATACGCACATCGACCATCGTTTCAGTCAATCCGCCTGTGCTGAGTTGGGCGAAGTGAAGCAAACGCGCATTGTTGTTCAGCAACAGCACCCAGCTTTTCTCGTGAACGAGTGTTTGGAGGTGGGGCAGCATGAACTTCAACACATCTGTGCCAGTACGGAACTGTGGGATGTCTCGGCTGTCCTCCATCATGCGGCGCTTGCCGAGTTCCGCAGCGGCGATGATGGTCAGTGCCTTTGCCTCGCCAATGCCGTTGTAGCGCATGAGGTCTTGCAAGGTCATGTAGTTGAGGTTGCGAAGCGAGTTTCCGCAATTTCCTAATACCTCCTGCATCAACTCCACCGCTGTCTTCTTTGTTGTGCCACCTCCGATGAGGATGGCAAGCAACTCTGCATTGGTCAGTGCCTCCGCCCCCTTCGTCATGAGTTTCTCGCGCGGACGGTTCTCCTCTGCCTGCTGCTTGATGGAGGTGTGAGAAGGAGTATCCTCCGCCTCCTCCATCGCTTTCTGCACCGGTTGCCCGTTGAATGGCTGAAAGTCTTTCCTAATCATAGAAGTTCGCTTCAAATGCGGTGAACTCATCTTTGCCCTGCACACAGCGCAACCACCATGCCCTGAGGAAGCCGAATCCATACCCCATCAGTTGCACGAAAGCCGCCTCCACGCAGAGAAAGCCAATCACCACGTTCTTGTTCTTGATGCTGGCATCAATGAAGATGAGCAACATATAGAGTGCGATAGGCAGCAAGCAAAGCCCATACATGGGGATGAAGCCACCGTTGGGCAGAAGAATGCCCGTGGCGATGTTTCTGTAGTAGTCCCACAGGCGGAAGAACACTGCCGCCGCAATCATCATCATCACGCCCACCGTGAAAACCATGGGCAGCAGATGCACCAGTTTCAATGTGCCAGGATGCCGCTTGGTCAGGTTGATACGGGCGATGCCCGAATTGAACACCTGCTTGAAGAACTTGTCCATGTCGGTGCGGCGTTTGTGCCACACCCACGCTTCGGGGAAGAGGCGCGACGTGTAGCCGGCTTCCACGATGCGGTAGCTGAAGTCGATGTCCTCGCCGAATCGCATCTTGCTGAACCCATGCAGCTTGAGATACACGTCTCGGCGTATGCCCATGTTGAACGAGCGAGGATAGAACTTGTCCATTGCCCCCTTCTTCTTGCCGCCACGGATGCCGCCCGTGGTGAAGAACGAGGTCATGCTGTAAGAGATGGCTTTCTGCACGTTGGTGAACGACTCGTGCGCTGCATCGGGACCTCCGAAAGCATCGCAGGGACGCTCCGTCAGTTCTTGTTCGATAGCGGCTAAATAGCCTTCGGGCAATACGCAGTCGCTGTCGAGAATCAGTACATACTCACCCTTCGAGTGCTCCACACCGTAGTTGCGTGCAGGACCGGGGCCACCATTCTTCTTGGTGAGATACTGGATATGGAGTTGCTCCGTGTATTTCTCCACCACGTCCTTGCAGGGAACGGTGGAGCCGTCCTCCACCACCACCACCTCAAAGTCCTTGACCCTTTGTCGGGTTAGGCTTTCGAGCAGTTCGTCCACTTCGTCGGGGCGGTTATACACGGGGATGATGACGGAGTATTTCATGTTTATTCAAAATAGAAAGTGAAAACAATCATCTTGCTTCTTGCGCTGTTGACCGATTTTGTGAAGATGAGTTGCGACTCGTCTTTGAGGTCGTCTCGGTTCTTGTTGATGACGTTGGAGAGTCCATACATGAACTTCACCTCAGGAATGAACTTGAAGAACGGCAGGTAGAAGTCGCATCCCATGCCCACTTCGAGATAGCAGTCGGCGTTCTTCAATAGATACTGCTTCTGCTTCTTCACAGTGAGGTCTAGCGCAGGAGTAACACCCGCCATGATGTAGGGACGGTAGTTGTTGAAACGCTCGGCTGCGAATTTCACATCCACAGGCACGGAGATGTAGGTCGATTTGATGGTTTGGAACACGCGCTTGTTGTCCAGCGCATTTTGGAACGTGATGTTCTTCGTCCCGAAGTGCATGGTGGGAATGACGCGCAGGGCAAGGTTGGGGGTCAGGTAAAACTCTCCCAGGATGCCCACCGAGAAGCCCGGCTCGTAGTTGGGTGTCTCGGCCCACCACTGGTTGCCCTCTCCGTCTGTATATCCGTTCTGCTCCAGCTCAATGTCCTGCAAGTGTAAGCCAGCCAAGAATCCGTAGTGGAACTTGCGCTGGTCGATGTAGGGGCGGTTCATCACCTTGCGTTGCTGCGCATGCACTGTAGCGGTTGGTGCGGACAGCAGCAACAAGAAGACCCACAGGTATGCTATTATATAATAATGTGTAGATTTCATCACTTCATAAAACGAGAAAATCCGCAATTTATTTTGCAGGATACGGGGATTGCCGTAACTTTGCGACAAAGTTACAACTAAAAAACAAAAGCAACAAAAAAAATGAAACTTACTGTAATTGGCGCTGGCAATATGGGTGGCGCGCTCATCAAAGGATGGGCAAAGAGCGGAAAGGTGGACAGCATCACCGTCGCAGACAAGAACGAGACTTTGCTGGCTCAGTTCAAGCAGGAATTTCCCACGCTTCACACCACCACCGACAATGTGGAGGCGGTGAAAGACGCTGACGTAGTAGTGCTTGTGGTCAAGCCGTGGCTCATGAAACTGGTCTTGGCAGAAGTGAAGCCCGTCCTCAACCTCGAGAAGCAGATTCTCGTGTCCGATGCAGCCAACTTCACCACTTCCATGCTGAAGGAGGAACTGGGGGCAGCAGGGCAGTATTTCTATGCCATCCCCAACATTGCCGCCGAGTTCGGTGCCAGCATGAGTTTCATCGCCAAGGGTGCTGATGCCTCCGACGAAAGCCTCAAGACCGTAGAGGAGCTTTACGCCCTCGATGGCGACACGCTCGTGGTGGGCGAAAATCTGGTCGGTCCTGGCATGATGATGGCATCGTGTGGCATCGCATACGTGATGCGCTACATCCGTGCGCAGATGGAAGGAGGTTGCGAGATGGGCTTCTATCCCCAGCAGGCCAAGCAGATTGCCCTCCAAACCATGCAGGGTGCAGTGTCGCTGCTCAAAGCCACAGGATGGCATCCCGAAGAAGCCATCGACAAGGTGACCACGCCTGGTGGCGTGACCATCAAGGGACTCAACGAACTCGACCACGCTGGTTTCAACTCAGCTGTCATCCGTTCGCTGAAGGCTGGATTGAAATAGTTGCAGCCCCTCATTTTGGGGAAACGAAGATGCGGCACTGCTCAACCCCGTTGAGCAGTGCCGCCTTTTTTCGTGCGCTTCTCCACCCCTGCACTCATGGTCTCAAAATCGGAGATATCGGTGAATCGGAGTCGGGGACTCCGATTTTGGGATGCTGTAACGNCCTTTTCGGCGNGCCATCCTTGGGGGCGCACATCCTTGTGAAATCGCTTCGTTCCGCCCGATTCCCTTCGGAAGGTGGTCGCCATCCCTCAAAAACCTCCACTTTTCTGCTTTTTTTTCTCTCTCCTGCAAAAAAATCCAGCTTTCTCGTGCTTGATTCCCGATTTTTCCCTACCTTTGCACTCGCATTTGCCCCGATGGCGGAATTGGTAGACGCGTTGGTCTCAAACACCAATGAAGCAATTCGTGCCGGTTCGATCCCGGCTCGGGGTACGCAGATGGAGAGTTTCGTTTGTGAAGCTCTCCATTTCTTTTTATAGGCAGGTTCAACAGGCGGTGAGAAGGTGCTGTCACACGTCCATATGCAGTTAAATGCTGGCTTTTGTTGTATGGACTGATATTTTTCTATATCTTTGCCCACAAAGTTGAACGACGATGAAGAGAACAAACTTTTGGTGGAGAGCCATAGACCTCTACTATGACGGGTTCCGCAGCATGAGGCTGGGGAGGACGTTGTGGGTGGTCATTCTCGTCAAGTTGTTCATTATCTTTGTGGTGCTGAAGGTGTTTTTCTTCCCGAACTTTCTGAAAGAGAATGCCGAGGAGGGGGAGGAGAGTGAGTTTGTGGCGACGGAGCTGATAGAGAGGAGCGAATGAGGAAACAATCATATTACTATCTTCAATACAAAACCAAACACTATGAGTAACATCTTGTTAAGTATCGATGCAGGCATGATAGAGTGGTCGAGGGCGCAGTTTGCCCTGACGGCTATCTATCACTGGCTGTTTGTGCCGCTGACCTTGGGGCTGGCGGTGGTGATGGGTGTGATGGAGACGTGCTACTACCGCACCCGAAAGCAGTTCTGGAAAGATGCGGCGAAGTTTTGGCAGAAACTCTTTGGCATCAACTTTGCTATGGGTGTCGCCACGGGCATCATCTTGGAGTTTGAGTTCGGCACGAACTGGTCGAACTATTCGTGGTTTGTAGGCGACATCTTCGGTGCGCCGCTTGCCAGTCGAGGGCATCGTGGCGTTCTTCATGGAGAGCACCTTNGTGGCNGTCATGTTCTTCGGNTGGAAGAAGGNGTCGNCTGGCTTCCACTTGGCATNCACGTGGCTCACGGGCTTGGGGGCTACCATCTCGGCATGGTGGATTCTGGTGGCGAACGCATGGATGCAGTATCCCGTAGGATGTGAGTTCAACCCCGACACGATGCGCAACGAGATGGTGTCGTTTGCAGAGGTGGCACTCTCGCCCCTTGCCATCGACAAGTTCTTCCACACGGTCATCTCGGCATGGATTATCGGTGCGGTCTTCACGGTGGCTGTCTCGTGCTGGTATCTGCTGAAAGGCCGGGAGAAGAAGTTGGCGGTGGAGAGCATTCGGATTGGCGCCATCGTGGGACTGGTGGCATCGGTGGGTGCTGCGCTGACGGGGCATCAGTCGGCGTATCGTGTGGCGCAGGTGCAGCCCATGAAGCTGGCGGCAATGGAGGCGCTCTATAATGGCGGTACTGACCAAAGCCTGACGGGCATTGCGCTGCTCAATCCCTTTGTGCAGCCCGACTATGAGAACGACGAGGAGGCACCGATGCGGATTGCTGTTCCCTATGCGCTGTCCATCTTGGCGACCAACGACTCGCATGGTTATGTGCCTGGCATCAACGATATTCTGAATGGCTATACTCGTCCCGACGGAACGATTGAGCTCTCTGCCGACGAGAAGATTGAGCGTGGCAAACTTGCCATCAGTGCGCTGGCTGTCTATCGTAAGGGCATGAAAGAGTATGTTGACAGGGCGACGCTCAAGGAGCTGCTGGAGGTGCTGAAGGAGAATATGCCTTACTTTGGTTATGGCTACATCCGCGACAAGAGTGAGCTGGTGCCGTTCGTGCCTATCAACTTCTACGCTTTCCGTGTCATGGTGGGTGTGGGATGTCTGCTCATCCTC
Organism: Bacteroidales bacterium; assembly: GCA_009177185.1. GTDB lineage: Bacteria > Bacteroidota > Bacteroidia > Bacteroidales > Bacteroidaceae > Minthosoma. The sequence continues at coordinate 7,243 of WFMB01000120.1, read as the reverse complement.
TTCTTCATGGTGGTGCTCTTTTTCGTCTATAAGAAAGACATCGTGGCGGCTCCGAAGTGGCTGCATTGGTCGGCTATCGCAATGGTTCCGCTGGCTTACATCGCCTCAGAGAGTGGCTGGCTGGTGGCGGAGTTTGGTCGTCAGCCTTGGACCATTCAAGACATGCTGCCCACTTGGGCGTCGGTGAGCAACCTGCACTCGTCGAGCGTGATGATTACCTTCTTCATTTTTCTTGTGCTCTTCACTACAATGCTGGCGGTGGAGCTGAACATCATGCTGAAACAGATAAAGAAAGGGCCTGAGTACGAGAACATGAATGAATAAGTGTCGAATCCCTATAAACTATATCAACTATGAGTTATGAAATTCTTCAGCAATACTGGTGGTTCCTCGTTTCCTTGTTAGGAGCCTTGTTGGTCTTCCTCATGTTTGTGCAGGGAGCTAATTCTTTGGTCGGTTCTTTGGGTGGCGATGCTGAAGGTCGCCGTGTGGTCATCAACTCGACGGGGCGCAAGTGGGAGTTCACTTTCACCACGCTCGTCACTTTTGGTGGTGCGTTCTTCGCTTCCTTCCCGCTGTTCTACAGCACTTCGTTCGGCGGTGCTTATTGGCTGTGGATGATTATCTTGTTCTCCTTCGTGTTGCAGGCGGTCAGCTACGAGTTCCAGAACAAGCTCGGCAATCTGTTAGGGGCTCGCACCTTTCAGTTCTTCCTTGTCCTCAACGGCATTCTCGGTCCTGTGCTTCTGGGCGGTGCGGTCGCTACGTTCTTTGAGGGAAGCAACTTTATTGTGGCGAAGGACAACCTGACGGGTATGCGGCCTGTCATCAGCCAGTGGGCAAATGCCTCGCATGGCTTGGATGCCCTGCTCAATCCGTGGGTGCTTGTCTTCGGCTTTGCTGTCTTCTTCTTGGCACGCATCTTGGGCATCCTCTATGTGATAAACAATGTGGACGATGCGGACATCCGCTCTCGTGCCTCCATGCGGTTGGTGGGCAGCACCATCGCGTTCTTGGTGCTCTTTGTGGCGTATCTGGTGCATCTGCTCCTGAAAGACGGCTACGCTTATCAGCCCGTAACTGGTGAGGTTTATATTGAACCATACAAGTATCTCCACAACTTCCTTGATATGTGGTATTTGCTTGTGCTCCTGCTCGTGGGCGTTGTGTTGGTGATCTATGGCATCGTCCGCACCATCATCAGTAAGGCTTGCGTTGATGGCATCTGGCCTGTGGGTCTCGGCGTCGTGTTCACCGTGCTTGCTCTCTTGCTTTCCGCAGGTTGGAACAACACGGCGTACTATCCTTCCACTGCCGACTTGCACTCGTCGCTCACCATCGCCAACTCCTGCTCCAGCGAGTTCACTCTTCGCACGATGGCTTACGTTAGCCTCATCATCCCCTTTGTCCTTGCTTACATCATGGTTGCATGGAACAAGATAGACAGCAAGAAGCTGGACAAGGAGGAAATCAAGACGGATGAAGCATATTAAAAAGGTGTGAGTTCAATCGAACTCACACCTTTTTTGTTTCCCCCTTCCGTTCACTTCTTGAACTTGCTGAACATGTATTGCACGTGTAGCATGGCGTAGCGCGAGATGACGTTGTAGTAGGTCTCCGTTCTCCCCTGCGCGTTGATGCTCCTGCGGATGTTGCTCAGGTTTCCTAACAGGTCGAAGCCGTCCGCCATGAGCAGGAGCCTCCCCTTCATGAGCCGCTTGGTGAGGCGCGCGTTCCATATCAGGTCGTCGGTGTTCATGCCCCCGTCCGCGTACCCCCTTCGGCTGTACATGGTGATGTCGGTGGACAGGCGCAGGTTGCCCGGAAGCTCGATGTTCGCCGTCAGGCCGTAGTCGAAGTCATAGGCATTGACGGGGACGAAGTCCTCTCGTCCGCTCCTCGAGTGCGTGTAGTGCAGGTTGCCTTTCGTCCCGAAGGTGTGCCTGTCCCACAGGCGGTAGTCCATCCTCAGCATCGCGTTGGTATAGAGCGTGCCCACGGTGCTCCTTGCCGCCACCGTCTTTCCCGCCCCGCCGTCCGAGACGCCTATCATGTCAATGCTGTTGTAATACGCGGCGGAGGCTGACGTGCCGAGTGTCAGCCGGTGCGGCCTGTCCAGCCTGTCCAGCGGGCAGCTGTATCCCCCGTGGATGTCGGCGTTCCAGTTGCCGTCCACGTTCTGCGGCGTGATGTTCCTGATGCCCGTCTCCCTGTCATAGACGTACCCCATGGCGAGGCTGTTGCTGGTGGCGGCGTATGACACGCCTGCATTGTAAGAGCGCTGCCCCGAGAGGTCGCTGCGCACGTTGAGTGAGAGGCTGTGCCTGTAGCCTGCCGAGAGGTCGGGGTTTCCCGTGAAGATGTTCAGCGGGTCGCTGGTGTCGCTCAGCGGAATCATGTTCACCAGCGAGTGGATGTCGGCGCTGCCGCTGTAATTCAGTTCGTAGTTGCGGCCGTGCTCCTTGTACTTCAGTTCCACCCTCGGCTCGAAGAACCACCAGTGTCTGTTCACTCGGGTGGAGAAGTCCGTGCGGCTATAATTGAGGCGTTTGACATAGCCGTTGACGGGAAGGTCGAGATAGAGGCTGAAATTCCTGTTTTTATAGTCGAGGAAATAAACGTCCGCACCGATAGTGTGCCTTTGGTCCCGCGTGTCCTGCCATGAGCTGTTCGCGTTGTCCGTCACGGTGAGCAGTTCCGCCATGGACGGGAGCATGCCGAGTCCTGCCGTTTCCCCCCATTCTTCGAGCTGGTGCAGCAGGTACCTCCTGTCGTGGCTTCTGCCCCATGTCGCAGTGTAGTCGTAGTGTGGCATCACGTCAAGTGCGTGTTTCTTAAATTCCTTATGCATTGATTTTTTGATTTTCCCTGACAGGGTGTGCGACTCGTCCCCCCTGTCCATGTAGTTGTTCTTGAACACGGGAACGCGTTCCCTTTGCGATGGGAAGTCGAGGTTGTAGTGTTCGAAGTCCTTGCTCGCNGAGTTGGAATANCTGTANNCGAAGAATGTATATGTGCGGNTGTTNNCCAGTATGTTGATGTCTGGACTAANACTTACGTGCGTAGATAAGGAATGCCCCGTCCTCTTGTTCTCTGTCATGAGGCGGTTGATGCCCTTGGAGAAGAGCAGGCTCCCCACCTGTGGCGACGTGATGCTGTCCACCCAGTCCTTGCCCAATGCGGAGGTCACATTTTCACCGAACAGCGCGGAGGCGTGGCGGGAGTCGTTGTCAAACTTTCTGTATGAGAATGTCGGGCTCAGACGTATGCCGCTGATGATTCCCTGCAACCTGGTAGCGGAAAAAGAATGGCTGGTGCCCAGGGATATGTCGCGGCTGTGTGCGGTGCGGAAGGAGTTCTGGAACGTGTTGCCCCCTGTCAGGTAGTTCTCGCGGAGCGAGGTCGTCTCCGTGTCCTTGCTCGTGTGGGAGAAATCGACGGACCCTCTGGCATGGATGCTCTTATCCTTGTTCTCCGCTTCATACCTGATGCCTGCCAGCGTGTTGGTGGGCACGCCGTCGCCCGCGCTCTGCGGATTCCAGTTTCCCCTGTCGCCTGGCTTCGCTATGTCGTTCAGGTTGTTCGTGTTCACATAGGCGTTTGCCATCGCGCGTTCCGCCATGCCAAGGATGAAGGCGCGCGCCATGAAGCGCTGGTCGGTTCCCATGCCTGCCTCCGCATTGGCGATGACGCTGTTGAGATACTCCTTCTTGAGATTTACGTCCATCACGTAGTCTTTGTCCAAAGGTCGCATCGGATTGCCAGCCGTCTCATAGACCTTGATGTTCTTCACGGTGAAGTATGGCAGGTTCTCCAAGATGAGCTGCCTGTTGTTGTTGAACATGCGCCTGCCCTGCAGCAGGAGCTGGTCGATTTTCCGACCGTTGATGAGTATCTCGCCGTTTTCCCTCAGCTCCGCTTCTGGCAGCTGGCGTATCAGGTCGTCGAGCATCGAGCCTTCGGGCAGCTTGAATGCCGACGCGTCATAGACGAGGGTGTCGCCCTTGTAATAGAACTTGAGTCTTGTTGCCGTAACGGTCACCTCTGACAGCTCCGTGTCCCATGCAGGTTTTGGTGGGGCTTTTTTCAGGTAGATGACGGGCAGCGGTTCTTTCGTTTTCAGTTTGACGGGAACGGTCAGCGTGTGGTAGTCGGGGTGGGAAATCCTTAAAANATATTNGCTGCNTNGGGGATAACGCCNATTAAANANGAAGCNGCNGTCTTTCCCGTTCATGTTCTTTCTGACGCTCTGTACCGAGTCGATGACGTTGTGCTCCATGTCCATCTGAACCACCCATGCGCTGTCAATCGGTGCGCGGGTGATTAAATCCGCTATATGGCCATATAGCATAAATGTGACGGAACTCTGCCCCATGGCGGTGCATGAGGCATACAAAACCAATAAGAGAGAAAAGATACGTGACATAGGTTTTGTGGGTTTTGGTGAATAATTTGTTTGTCGGTTCGTAAAGAGCCTGTTTAATAGGCTCAGTGTCAATCCATATAGAACTTTCTCGGCACAAATGTAAGCATGTCCCCATAAAATTCCTCACAGAAACGCCATTTAATTTACCCCCCCTATTTTTTAACTGTCGTTAACTCTTTTTCCCCCTATAATGCACTTTTTTGCATGGATTTGAGAGCAGAACACACGGACCGCTTTGTTCAACCGCAGGTCCGACATCAGGAAAAGCGTCTTGGTAGTTGTCGGGGTGAAACATCTGCGGTTGGCAGGACAGGTGGAAGGCTGCAACCGCACAGAAAGCGCATCAAAATCGGAGTCCCCGACTCCGACGAACCGATGTCCCCGACTCCGACCGACCGATGTCGGGGACTCCGATTTAGAGGCTGTGGAAGCGTGCCACAAATAAAAACGGATGGGGCGATGCGGAAAGCAAGATTATGCGTCGCATCGCCCCATCCGTTTTATTCGGGGAGTGATGANATGGTGTCTTAGTTCATNTTCTGAATGATTTCCATTCCTCGGCGGATAGCTNCTTCATTCNTGGGGATGAGTNTGNGGTGGCGTTCGGGNAGGGCTTTGTGGAGACCCTTNANCACGTCTNCCACGNTGGCGATGGGGCGCACCTTCAGGTAGCCGCCGAGAACGAGCATGTTGAACACCTTGGAGTTGCCTGTGCGAGCGGCTTCTTCCATGGCGTCGATGCGATAGACGTTGATGTCGTTGCGCTTGGGTGGCTGGATGATGGAGTGTCCGTCGTAGATGATGGTGCCGCCAGGCTTCACCTGTGGCTCGAACTTCTCTAACGAGGGCTGGTTGAGCACGATGGCGGTGTCGTAGGCACTGACAATGGGGGAGGAGACGGTCTCGTCGCTGACGATGACGGTGACATTGGCTGTGCCGCCGCGCTGCTCGGGACCATAGGCGGGCATCCAGCTCACTTGCTTGCCTTCCATGATGCCGGCATAGGCAAGTATTTTGCCCATGGAGAGGACGCCTTGTCCTCCAAAGCCTGATATGATGATTTCTTCGGTCATGGTCTTGTAGGGTTGTATGATTGAAGAGGGGAAGTTGCCGCAGACGGGCTGCATGGCAACTCTGCTCTCTCGCTTCGTGATTATTCTACTGTATTCTTCAAGTCGCCTAATGGATAGTACGGGAACATATTATCGACCATCCACTGGTTTGCCTGTTCGGGAGACATCTTCCAGCCCGATGCGCAGGTGGAGACAATCTCGACGAGGGAGCAGCCTCGCTTGTTGATGGAGTTCTCAAACGCCTGTCGAATCGCCTTCTTCGCCTTGCGGATGTTTGCCACGGAGTTGACTGCCTGACGGGTCACATAGCATGTGCCTTCGAGGTTCACGGCAAGGTCTGTGATGTGGAGCGGATATCCGTGCAGGTCGGCTTGGCGACCATAGGGACAGGTGGCAGTCTTCATGCCCATGAGGGTGGTGGGAGCCATTTGTCCGCCAGTCATGCCATAGATGGCATTGTTGATGAAGATCATGGCGATGTTTTCGCCACGGTTCATGGCGTGGATGCTCTCGCCCGTGCCGATACAAGCCATGTCGCCGTCGCCTTGGTAGGTGAAGACGAGCTTGTTGGGCCAGAGGCGTTTGATGGCGGATGCACAGGCTGGTGCGCGTCCGTGGCTGGCTTCCACCCAATCGACATCCACATAGCGGTAGGCGAACACGGCGCAGCCCACTGGGCAGACGGCGATGGTGTCTTCCTCCATGCCCATCTCTTCGATGACTTCGGCCACGAGCTTGTGAACCACGCCGTGACTACAGCCGGGGCAGTAGTGCATCGGGGTGTCGTTCATCAGCGTCGGCTTGCCGTATATTCTGTTCTCGGGGATAATCAGTTCTTCTTTGGTCATAGTCGCGTCCTCCTTACTTTATCCAGTATCCTTTGGGCCAGTTGTTATTCTCTCTTTCGCTTGCCATGCGCTTGAAGTCTTCCACAACCTCCATGGGCGAGGATACGATGCCGCCTGAGCGTCCAGAGTGGAACACGGTGGCTTGACCCTCGGTGGCAAGGCGCACGTCGTTAATCATCTGACCCTCACATTGTTCAACGCACAGGATGCGCTTGATGCGTTCGGAGAGCTGGCTGATGATTTTGTTGGGGAAAGGCCACAGCGTCTTAGGGCGCAGCATGCCAACTTTCACACCTGTCTCGCGGAGCAAATCCACCGCCTTCATGCTGATGCGCGACGAGATGCCGTAGGCCACGATGAGATATTCCGTGTCGTCATCCACTTTGTACAGCTCGTAATCGACCTCTTCGGCTTCCACCTGATGGTACTTGGCTGCCATCTTCTGGTTGCGCTCCTCCATCACGGCTGGGTCAAACTCCAGCGTGGACATGACGTTGTACTTTCTGTTCTTCAGTCCGATGCCGTTAGTCGCCCAAGGACACTGCTTGGCAATCTCCTCGTCGGTGCGGCGTGGACGATAGGGCGGCAGTTCCACCTTCTCCATCATCTGACCGAGCACGCCGTCGGACAGGATGATGACGGGCATGCGCCATTTGAACGTCAGTTCAGCCGCCTTGCCCATGCAGTCACACATTTCCTGCACGCTGTTGGGTGCCAGCACGATGGTGTTGTAGTCACCGTTGCCACCGCCATACACAGCCTGATAGTAGTCTGCCTGTCCAGGTTGGATAGTGCCTAAGCCAGGCCCTCCACGGCCTACGCTGACAATCACGCCTGGGAGTTCGTTGCCAGCCATATAGCTGATTCCCTCCTGCATCAGCGCGATGCCCGGCGAT
>WFMB01000134.1 GCA_009177185.1 Bacteroidales bacterium | reverse complement strand
CTCTCAGGCAGTCGTAGAAGTGCAGCTTGCCCAACTTCCTGACCGTCTCCTCGTGGAATGCCTTCGCATCGGGAGCCTTATGGAAGTAGAGATAACCACCAAAGATTTCATCAGCACCCTCACCGCTGAGCACCATCTTGATGCCCATTGAGCGAATGACACGCGCCAGCAGATACATCGGCGTGGAAGCACGAATAGTGGTCACATCGTATGTTTCAATGTAATAAATCACGTCACGAATGGCATCCAAGCCCTCTTGAATCGTGTAGTTCACCTCATGATGCACGGTGCCAATATGCTCCGCCACCTCACGCGCCTTCGCCAAGTCGGGCGCGCCCTTTAAACCCACAGCAAACGAGTGCAGCCGCGGCCACCACGCATCGTTCTTGTCGCCCGTTTCAACACGCTTGGCGGCATACAATTTAGCGATTGCCGAAACCACCGAGCTGTCCAAGCCGCCCGAGAGCAGTACGCCGTATGGCACGTCGCTCATCAACTGCCGCTTCACCGCAGCCATCAGCCCGTCCTTCACCATCTGCACCGCCTCGTCATGGTCGCTGGTCGCCCACTTCATGCCGTCATACTGCATCCAGTCGCGCTCATACCATCGCTTGAAGTTGAAAGACAGCATGGCAGCAGGACAGCCATTCGCCTCTCCTGCCCCAGTCGCTCCTTCCATGTAGCTCGTCAGATAGTGTCCAGGAGGGAATGGTTCGTATTCATCACACTGCCCTTCCAGTGCCTTNATCTCGCTCGCNACATACACNGTGCCGNCCTTATCGTGCCCTANATATAANGGAATCACGCCGATGGGGTCGCGCGCCACAAGGAAGTCGTCGGTCTCCGAATCGTAGAGCACAAAAGAGAAGATGCCGCTCAGTTGTTCCATCATCGCAGCGAGAGCACGCTCAGTTGCAGGCTTCCCACTCAACTCTTTCAACTTGCCTTTCACCTCATTGTAGAGTGCCAAGATTACCTCGCAGTCGGAACCTGTCCGAAACTCATACTGCCCAGCATAGCGGCGGCGAATATCCTGATGGTTGTATATCTCGCCGTTCACAGCCAGCACCACCTTGCCATCAGCCGATATCAAAGGCTGTCCGCCAGAGAACGGATCGACTATCGCCAAACGCTCATGCGCCAGCACCACCTTGTCACTGCCATACACCCCGCTCCAGTCGGGACCGCGATGCCGAATCTTCACCGACATCTTCAACGCCTGCTCACGCTTCTGCTGAGCATCACCTTTCATTTTGAGTATTCCAACAAATCCACACATGTCTTATTGTCTTTATGTTTAAACTCCAAGAATCAAATTGTATTGCTTTTATTTATTTCGGTTGCAAAATTACAAAGTTTACGCTTAATAGACAAACATTTTGACAATAAAGCAAGATTTCCTTAAGCATTTTGTTCCTTCACCCGTCCTGTCGCTACAAAAGCAGGGGTTACAACTGAAGTTTCAGCACGTTCTCTACATAGCTAACAAAGGCAGCGTTGCAGAGACGGATGCCGCCCGACGTAGGATAATGCCCCGTGAAATACCAGTCGCCAGGATGGTCAGGGCAAGCGTGATGCAGACCTTCGATACTCTGATACACCAGTTCCACAGGAGCTTGCATACCCTCTGGACGCAGCATCTCCACAATCTTTCGGTTGATTTCCTCGACCGTGAAAGGAGCGTAGATGGCACGAACGTGGTTGATGCCACCGCAGGTTGAATCGGCATCCTTACACTTCCTGTACGTCTCGGCTATCACTTGNTCCATGCCCCGTTCCTTGATAAGAGCAATGGCGNCANGGANAGCACAAAGCTCTTCAAGGCGCGACATATCAATGCCATAGTAGTCAGGGTAGCGAATCTGCGGCGAGCTGCTCACCATCACAATCTTCTTGGGGTGCAGACGGTCAAGAATCTTGAAGATGCTCTCTTTCAGCGTGGTGCCACGCACGATGCTGTCGTCGATGATGACGAGGTTATCCTCGTGGGGCGTGAGCGAACCGTAACTGACATCATAGACATGGGCGGCAAGGTCGTTACGCTCCGTACCCTCCGCAATGAAAGTGCGCAGCTTGATGTCCTTCCACACCACCTTCTCAATCCGCACATCGTGGTCAAGGCGTCGCACCCCGTCGGTCATGCCGTAGAACGCCACCTCAGCCGTATTGGGGATATAGGAAAAGACCGTGTGCGCCACGTCGTGGTCAATGGCTTGCATGATGGCAGGTGTCAGTTGCTCCCCCAACCGCTTGCGTTCCTGATAGATGTTGCGGTCAGAGCCTCGGCTGAAATAGATGCGCTCGAACGAACACGCGCTCAGTTCCTTGGCTGGCAGAATCTGTTCCAAACGGCTCGTGCCACTCTTATTGACGATGAGCGACTGCCCAGGCTTCAACTCATGGATATCCTCGGCATGAAGGTCAAAGGTCGTCTGAATGACAGGCCGTTCACTCGCCAGCACCACCACCTCGTCATCCTGATACCAGAAAGCAGGACGGATGCCCCAAGGGTCGCGCACAGCAAACATCTCGCCAGAGCCTGTCAATCCGCACATTACATACCCACCGTCATAGTGACCCATAGTCGTCTTCAGTACATTCGCCATCTCCACATGGTCATCTATATAAGCCGTGATGTCCGTCCCCTCCAAGCCCTGCTGCTGCGCCTCCACAAAGAGGCGTTCCACCTCACGGTCCAGTCGGTGCCCCATCAGTTCGAGCGTGATGTACGCGTCGCCATAGATACGCGGAGACTGCCCCTGCTGCGTCAGATGCTGGAACACCTCGTCGATGTTGGTCATGTTAAAGTTGCCGCATAAGCACAGGTTCTTAGCACGCCAGTTGTTGCGCCGCAAGAAAGGATGCACATACTGCAATCCGCTCTTCCCCGTGGTAGAATAACGCAGGTGCCCCATGTAGAGCTGCCCAGCAAAAGCGTCATCAATGCGATTGAAGATTTCCGTGATGGCATCCTTTCCCAGTGCCTTCTCACGAAACATATATTCCTCACCCACAGGCGCATCCATGTTGACACAAGCCACACCAGCCCCCTCCTGTCCGCGGTTGTGCTGCTTCTCCATCAAGAGGTAGAGCTTGTTCAGCCCGTAACGCCATGTGCCATACTTCCGTTCATAGTAACTCAGCGGCTTCAAGAGGCGAATCATCGCCACGCCACACTCATGCTTCAGCTGTTCCATCGATGCAAGATTTTATAAAGCCCATAAACAACGGGTGCGGATGCAACACCGTTGACGAATACTCAGGATGGAACTGCGCACCGATATACCATCTGAGCGCAGGAATCTCCACGATCTCCACCAAATCGGCCACAGGGTTGATGCCCACACACTTCATGCCAGCCGCCTCGTACTCCTCTCTATACGTATTGTTGAACTCGTAGCGGTGGCGGTGCCTCTCACTGATACGCGCCTCCCTGCCATAAGCCTCATAGGCGCGGCTACCCTCGACGAGCTGGCACTCATACGCCCCAAGCCTCATCGTGCCGCCCAGCTGCGTGATGCTCTTCTGCTCCTCCATCATGTCGATGACGTTATGCGGTGTCTCGGTGTCCATCTCGCTGCTGTTGGCATCGCGATAGCCCAACACGTTGCGCGCAAACTCGATGACCATCATCTGCATGCCCAGACAGATGCCGAAGGTCGGGATGTCATGGGTGCGCGTGTATTCCGCAGCGATAATCTTTCCCTCGATGCCACGCTGACCGAAGCCCGGGCAGATGATGACTCCTGCCATTCCGTCAAGCTTCGATGCCACGTTGCTGGCAGTGACCTCCTCGCTGTTGACAAAGTGGAGTTTGGTCTTCACATCGTTGTAGATGCCAGCCAGATTGAGGCTCTCGCGGATGCTCTTGTAAGCGTCCTGCAAGTCGTACTTGCCGACCAGACCAATATGTACCTCGCGAGTGGCGCAACGCTGCTTCTCCAAGAAGTCGTGCCACGGGCGCATGGCAGGTGTCTCCCCCACGGGAATGCCTATCTTCCTCAAGATGGCGGCATCCAGCCCCTGTCGTTGCATGCTCACAGGCACTTCGTAGATGGAAGGCATATCCTCGCTCTGCACCACGCACTCAAGGTCCACATTGCAGAACGAAGCCACCTTCAGACGCATGGAATCGTCGAGGTGGCGTTCTGTGCGCAGCACGAGAATGTCGGGCTGGATGCCCATGCCTTGCAGCTCCTTCACCGAGTGCTGCGTGGGTTTCGTTTTCAGCTCGTCAGCCGCTTTCAGATAGGGCACATACGTCAGGTGTACACAGACGGCGTTGCGCCCCAACTGCCAGCGCAGCTGTCGGATAGCCTCCATGAACGGCGCGCTCTCAATATCGCCAATAGTGCCGCCCACCTCGGTGATGATGAAGTCGAGCTGTTCGTCCGTCCCGTCCTCCCTCAGCATGCGCCGCTTGATTTCGTCAGTGATGTGCGGCACCACCTGGATGGTCTTGCCCAGATAGTCGCCGTGGCGTTCGCGGTCGATGACCGTCTTGTAGATGCGCCCCGTGGTGATGGAGTTGTGGCGCGTCGTGTGGATGCCCGTGAAACGTTCATAATGCCCCAAGTCCAAATCAGTCTCCATGCCGTCGGCGGTCACATAGCACTCGCCATGCTCATAGGGGTTCAGCGTGCCTGGGTCGATGTTGATGTAGGGGTCGAACTTCTGNATGGTGACTTTGTAGCNACGNGCTTGCAGNAGTTTNCCGATGCTGGCAGAAATGATGCCCTTGCCCAGCGAGGACACCACGCCACCTGTGACGAAAATGTACTTTGCGTTCATGTGTCTTATATTATGTCGAATATTGTGTCTAAACAGTTTTGCGCCACACAAGCTTTCAGCACCTCAAAAGGGGTCTGAGTCACACCCCTTTTAAGGTCTGAGTCACACCCTTTTCGGGGTCTGACTCAGACCTCTTTTGAGGCACAAAAACAGTGCCTTTGGCTTATGGCTGTAACGTGAATCCGAAAGTCAGATAGGCCTTCTGGCTACACGGATTGGCAGTCACAGCTCCGAAGATGGGCAGTGAGAACGAATCGGTCACTTTGATTTCCTTGGTAGCCCGCAGAGAGAGATTGACAATCGCGAAACCGTTAGTGCCATAGGCACTGGTAGCGCAAGGAACAGCACCTGCTGTGGCTGTCCAGTCGCAGGCAGCGAGTTTGAACGGAGCAGTAACCTCGAAGTAGGAGCTATAAGCCCGGTCGCCATCCTCGTTCACACCGTCGTTGCCAGCAAAGTTTGTGTACCACTGCACGGATGCCACACCAAAATCGTAGCCGATGTTTGCCTCGAAGATGTGGTTGGTGCCGTGGGCATCATACTTGAAGTAGCGGTTCTGAGGGTCAAGACCTGTGCTGAACCAATAATCCGTGATACCGACATTGAAGTTGCCGATGGAGTAGCCGAGTGTGAGGTCAAACTCCTTCGTGTCGGCAGGGTCGGTAAGCCCCACACTGCCCCATGCANNGAGCGACAAGCCTTNGTNGTCGNCGCCCAATGTNGGTTGGAACGCCACGTTACCCAAATCTTGACCACGCCAGATGTATTGGTTCACTACATCAGCCGCTACGGTGGCTTCCGCCTTCTCCTGTGCCTCAGCAGCTACCGCTCCGAAGAGCAACGTAGCCGTGAGGAAAAACAATCTAATTACCTTTTTCATACTTGTTTTCATTTTGTTTTGTGTTTGTGTTGTGACTATTTGTGTATTTAGTTGTAGCAGCTCTCGCCGTGCTCGTAGATGTCGAGTCCTTCTTCCTCTATGCGAGCAGGGACACGAAGTCCGTGCAGCTTCTTGATGCCATAGAAGAGGATGAGTCCACACCCTGCTGCCCAGAGGTCGATGACGAGGATGCCGAAGCACTCGGCACCAAAGAAGCCCCAACCGTGACCGTAGAACGCACCGTCGCTCGTGGAGAGCAGACCCGTCATGAGTGTACCGATAATACCGCACACACCATGCACAGAGGAAGCACCTACAGGGTCGTCGATGTGCAGTTTGTGATCAATGAACTCGATGGCAAATACCAACACCGTGCCACAGACGAGGCCGATGATGATGGNTNNAACGGGAGAAACCACGTCGCAACNTGCCGNAACANCTACAAGACCTGCCAAGATGCCGTTGAGCGTGAGCGAGAGAGAAGGTTTGCCATACTTCGCCCATGTGATGAACATGGTGGCGATACCACCTGCCACAGCGGCAAGGTTGGTGGTCAGGAACACATGGGAGATAGCCACACGGTTCACTTCGCCACTGGCTGCCAACTGACTGCCGGGGTTGAATCCGAACCAGCCCATCCAAAGGATGAACACGCCGAGGGCTGCCAATGCAAGGTTGTGACCAGGAATCGCGCGGCTCTTGCCGTCCTTGCTGTACTTGCCCAAACGAGGACCGAGTGCGATGGCACCAATGAATGCCAACACACCGCCCACACTGTGTACGATGGCAGAACCTGCGAAGTCGTGGAACACACTGCCGAAGGTCGTCATCATGAAGGAGTCGGCAGCGTCGTTGCACAACCAACCGCCGCCCCAAGTCCAGTGACCTTCCACAGGGTAGATAATCAGCGAGATGACAGCACTGTAAACTAAGTACATCGAGAACTTCGTGCGTTCAGCCATCGCACCGCTCACAATAGTGGCAGAGGTGGCGCAGAAGACCGTCTCGAAGATGAGGAAGCCCTCCACAGGCAGGTCGCCCTTGTAGAAAGAGAGGTCGCCCCAGTTGGGCGTGCCGATGAACCCACCAAGGAGGTCGCCGCCAAACATCAGACCGAAACCGATGAAGAAGAACAACAGGGAGCCGAACATGAAATCGACAAAGTTCTTCATCAATATGTTGGCAGCGTTCTTACTACGTGTGAATCCCGCCTCACACAAGGCAAATCCTGGTTGCATCCAAAAGACAAGTATGGCGGCCAACAGCATCCATACGGTGTCGAGTGATAATCCTATTTCGTTCATAATTGTATTTTGTGTTTGTGTTTTCCGCATCCGCTCCGCCATCGGGACAAGTTCCATGGCTTCGCCAGTCGCGGGGTTTGTGTTGTAACTAAATTCTGCGAGTCCNNNCNACAGNNNTTNTANANCNTATNTCTTNNCNCTGAGTACCGTGTCGCCGTGTTCGCCCGTGCGGATGCTCCATGTGTCAATCATGTCGCTCACAAAGATGCGCCCGTCGCCGATTTCGCCCGTATGCGCCACTTGCAGGATGACCTGCACCGTTGGCTCCACGAGCTGGTCGCNGCACACGATGGTCACGGNCATGCGCTCTATCATATCGGTCGAATACTGCACGCCACGATAGATTCTTTCTTCGCGGCTCTGCCCGATGCCGTGGACACTGTGGTACTCAAACCAGTCAATGTCCGAATGGAGCAAGGCTTCCTTCACCTCCTCGAACTTGGTCTTTCGGATGATTGCTTCAATCTTTTTCATACCTTAAATGTGTTTTAGTTTGTGTTTGTAACTTCGTTTTATCACTCATTGCAATGAATCTGGCGGCAAAGGTACAGCATCCGCGTTTAATGTGCAACATTTTGAAAGCAAAAGTTTATATTTTATAGCAAATATCAATAAAAACATAAGGTTTTATATAAAAAAGGTTTCTATTCCTTTGTTTGTATTTCAAAACGTCGTATCTTTGCAGCGTAATTCAAGAACATAGTAATCAGGACACAAATATCATACACACAATGGCACGCAAGATACACTTCACCAAGATGCACGGAGCGGGTAACGACTACATCTACGTTGACACATTATTATATAATATAGAAGACCCGTCGGCTGCGGCACGCGCATGGAGCGACCGCCATAAAGGCATCGGAGGTGATGGCTTGGTACTGATTGGTCGCCCTGACGAGAAAAGCGCGACGGAAGCAGACTTCACGATGCGCATCTTCAACGCTGACGGCTCGGAGGCAATGATGTGCGGCAATGCCAGCCGGTGTGTCGGCAAGTATCTCTACGACAAAAAAGTCACAACACAAACACAAATTCGTCTGCTCACCCTCTCAGGAGTNAAGGTGNTGGACTNGCACCTTGCTCCAGAGGGCGTGGTGGATTTCGTGACGGTTGACATGAATACGCCCATATTGGAGAACGAGAAGCAGTTCGTTCCCAATATCGGCACACTGCCCGAGGGAACTTTTGTTTCGATGGGCAATCCGCATTATGTGATATTCGTGGACAACATTGAGGCGGTGGACGTTGCCGCTGAAGGTTCGCGGTTAGAACACCACCCTGCGTTTCCCGAACGTTGCAACATCGAGTTTGCCGAAGTGCGTCCAGACGGCATCCGAGTGCGCGTTTGGGAACGTGGAAGTGGCATCACGATGGCGTGTGGAACAGGGGCTTGCGCCACTGCTGTGGCAGCGGCACTGACGGGGCGTTGCGGACGCAAGAGCCACATCATCATGGATGGCGGCACGCTTGACATCGAATGGCGGGACACAGACAACCATGTGTATAAGACAGGACCTGCGGCATTCGTGTTTGAAGGAGACATAGAAATGTAAAAAACGGCAAATGTAAACAGTACAACGATATGGCACATATCAATGAAGATTTTCTGAAACTGCCTGGTGCGTATCTCTTTTCGGAGATTGCACAAAAGGTGAAGACATTTAAGGCTGAGCATCCAGAGGCGGATGTGGTCAGTTTGGGCATTGGCGACGTGACGCAGCCATTGGTGCCTGCTGTAGTGGAAGCACTGCACAAGGCTGCGGACGAACTGGCAAGCGGAAAGACATTCCGTGGTTATGGTCCTGAACGTGGCTATGATTTCCTGCGCAAAGCCATTGCGGAGAACGACTTCTTGGCCCGAGGCATCGACATGAGCGAGGACGAGATATTCGTGAACGACGGAGCGAAGAGCGACACGGGAAACTTCCAAGAGTTGCTGGGCAAGGATGTGCGCATTGCCGTGACCGACCCCATCTATCCAGTGTATATCGACTCGAACGTGATGGGCGGTCGCACTGGCGTGTTGGGCAGCAACGGGCATTGGTCGAATGTGGTCTATATGCCCTGTTGTGAGGAGAACGGTTTTGTGCCAAAGTTGCCAACCGAGGCGGTGGATGTCATCTATCTTTGCTACCCCAACAACCCAACGGGAACAACCCTGACACGGGAGGAACTGCAAGGATGGGTGCAGTATGCGCTGGAGCATGACGCACTGATTCTGTACGATGCTGCTTACGAGGCATACATACAAAACGAAAATGTACCCCACAGTATCTATGAGATAGAGGGGGCACGGCAAGTGGCTGTGGAGTTCCGCAGCTTCTCGAAGACGGCTGGCTTTACGGGAGTGCGCTGTGGCTATACGGTAGTGCCTCGCGAGGTGACGGCAACAACCCAAGGAGGTGAGCGCATGGCACTGAATCCGCTGTGGAATCGTCGGCAATCGACGAAGTTCAACGGCACGAGCTATCTTGGTCAACGGGCCGCGGAGGCTATCTACACGCCTGAAGGAAAGAAGCAGATTCGAGCTACCATCGACTACTATATGGAGAATGCACGACTGATGCGTGAAGCATTGTGCGGCATGGGGCTGACTGTCTATGGCGGTACGGATGCGCCCTATCTGTGGGTGAGCACACCGAAGGGAACGACTTCATGGGGTTTCTTCGACGAGATGCTGCATGAGGCACAGGTGGTTTGTACGCCCGGTGTGGGCTTCGGTCCCGCTGGCGAGGGATATGTGCGTCTGACGGCTTTTGGTCAGCATGAAGCGACGGCCGAGGCATTGAGACGTATCGGGAAATTGAAAATTTGAAAATGAAGGATAGAAAGATGAAACAACAAGGTTTATATAACGAGGCTTACGAGCACGATGCCTGTGGTGTGGGCATGGTGGTGAACATTCATGGCGGCAAGAGCCATGAACTGGTGGACAGTGCGCTGAAAGTGCTGGAGAACATGGAGCACCGAGGAGCGGAGACACGCGACAAGACTGGCGACGGAGCAGGTATCATGGTACAGATTCCGCATGAGTTCATCTTGTTGCAGGGAATCCCTGTGCCAGAAAAAGGACGATACGGAACGGGACTGATGTTCCTGCCGAAGGATAAGCAGGCGCAGGAAGGGATTCTAAGCGTGATGATTGAAGAGATTGAGCGCGAGGGATTGACACTGATGCACATGCGAACTGTGCCGACATGCCCTGAGGCATTGGGAGCTGGAGCACGAGAGGTTGAGCCAGACATCAAGCAGGTGTTCGTAACGGGTGTGAACGAGGAGAATGCGGAGAAGCTTGACTGCATCTTATATAAGATACGCAAGAGAATGGAAAACCGCATTACGGACGAGGATTTCTACATCTGTTCGCTGAACAGCAAGAGCATGATATACAAAGGAATGCTGACCAGCGGACAGCTGCGTAGGTATTTCCCCGACTTGTCGAGTCCGTACTTTACAAGCGGCTTGGCTTTAGTGCATTCAAGATTCAGCACGAACACGTTCCCGAAGTGGAAACTGGCTCAGCCGTTCCGCTTGCTGGCACACAATGGTGAAATCAACACCATCCGTGGCAACCGCGGTTGGATGCAAGCGCGTGAGAGTGTGCTGAGCAGCGAAAGGCTGGGCAACATCAAGGATATCCGTCCGATTGTTCAAGAGGGGATGAGTGATTCTGCCAGTTTGGATAACGTGTTCGAGTTCCTCACGATGAGCGGATTGAGCCTGCCTCAAGCGATGGCGATTCTCGTACCAGAGAGTTTCAATGACAAAAACCCCATCAGCGAGGACTTGAAGGCGTTCTACGAATACTATTCCATTTTGATGGAGCCATGGGACGGACCTGCAGCCTTGCTCTTCAGCGATGGTCGCTATGCAGGTGGTATGTTGGACAGAAATGGCTTGCGCCCAAGTCGCTACACAATCACGAAACAGGGCATGATGGTCGTTGCCTCAGAAGTGGGTGTGATGGACTTCGACCCGAATGACGTGGTGAGCAAGGGACGTCTGCAACCAGGTAAGATTCTGCTGATTGACACACAAGAGGGCAAGATTTACTATGATGGTGAGATTAAGGAGAAACTGGCAAAGGCGCATCCTTACCGTGAATGGCTCTCTACGAATCGCATTCAACTGGAGAAACTGAAAAGCGGTCGGCATGTGGAGAACTCGGTGGAGAACTACGAGCGCAAGCTTATCAACTTCGGCTTCGGGCAGGAGGATATTGACAAGACGGTAGTGCCTATGGCTACGGCTGGACAAGAGCCTGTGGCAGCAATGGGTAATGACACTCCACTGGCTGTCATCAGCGACCGTCCACAAATTTTCTTCAACTATTTCCGTCAGCAGTTCGCACAAGTAACAAACCCTGCCATTGACCCTATCCGCGAGGAGTTGGTGATGTCACTGACCGAGTATATTGGTGCTGTAGGCACGAACATCCTGATACCTGACGGAAGCAACTGCAAGATGGTGCGTTTGCCACAACCGGTGTTGACAAACACACAGCTGGACATTCTCTGCAACATCCGATACAAAGGATTCAAGACGAAGAAGCTCGCCATGCTGTTCAACATCGAGAAGGGAGCAAGCGGACTTCGCCAAGCGATTGAAGACCTTTGCAAGGAGGCAGAAGCCAGTGTGGATGAGGGGGTAAATTACATCATTCTTTCAGATAGGGACATCGACGAACAGCGCGCCGCCATTCCGTCTCTGTTGGCTGTAAGTGCGGTACATCATTACCTCATCAGCGTACAGAAACGAGTACAGACAGCCTTGATTGTGGAGAGCGGCGAGATTCGCGAGGTGATGCACGCAGCTCTTCTGCTGGGCTACGGAGCAAGTGCTATCTGCCCATACATGACGTTTGCCGTACTGGATGACTTGGTGAAGAAACACAAGATTCAGGAGGACTATACAACAGCTGAAACTCACTATATCAAGGCTGTAAACAAGGGATTGAAGAAGATTATGTCGAAGATGGGTATCTCGACTATCCGCTCATATCGTGGCGCGAAGATATTCGAGAGCATCGGACTGAGCGAAGACCTGCTAAGACGGTACTTCGGAACTGACGTAAGCACTATCGGCGGCATCGGGCTAAAGGAGATTGCTCGTGATGCTATCCGTCTGCACGACGAGGCTTTCAAACCTGCGGAAATCAATGAGTTCCTGCCTAATAACGGGCAGTTCTCTTACCGCAAGGACGGCATTCTGCACGCATGGAATCCTGAGACCATCGCCCAACTGCAGATAGCCACTCGCCTTGGTTCCTACAAGAAGTATCAGGAGTGGGAGAAGCTCGTCAATGAGAAAGAAAAGCCAATCTTCATCCGCGACTTCTTCAGCTGGAAGAAAGCTGCCACTCCCACTCCTATCGACGAGGTGGAGCCAGTGGAGAGCATTGTCAAGCACTTTGTAACGGGTGCGATGTCGTTTGGAGCATTGAGCATCGAAGCGCACGAAGCTTTAGCCTTGGCTATGAACAAATTAGGAGCGCGCAGCAACACTGGCGAGGGCGGCGAGGACAATGCCCGATACCATGCCGATGTGGACGGCGTGTCGCTCTCCAGCAAGACCAAGCAGATTGCCAGTGGACGCTTTGGCGTGACAGCCGAATATCTGGTGAATGCTGAGGAAATACAAATCAAGGTGGCACAAGGTGCAAAGCCTGGAGAGGGCGGACAGCTGCCTGGTTTCAAAGTAAACAAGATTATTGCCAAGACACGCAATGCCATCCCTGGCATCAGCCTTATCTCACCACCACCTCATCACGATATATACAGTATTGAGGACCTCGCCCAACTGATTTTCGACTTGAAGAACATCAACCCANCCGCAGCGGTGAGCGTGAAACTGGTGGCAGAGAGCNGTGTAGGTACGATNGCCGCAGGTGTGGCAAAGGCAAAGGCTGANCTCANNGTTATCAGTGNNGCNGAANNNGNTACAGNAGCCTCTCCTGCCTCATCCATGCGATTTGCGGGCATCAGCCCAGAAATTGGCTTGGCAGAAACGCAGCAGACGCTTGTTATCAATGGGTTGAGAAACCAAGTGCGCCTTCAGACTGATGGTCAGCTGAAAACCGCAAAGGACGTGGTTCTGATGGCGATGCTCGGTGCCGACGAGTTCTCGTTCGGTACGCTGCCACTCATCGTGCTGGGCTGTGTGATGATGCGCAAGTGTAACACAAACACATGTCCCGTGGGTGTAGCAACCCAGGACGAGACACTGCGTCAGCGATTCCGCGGAAAAGCGGATTATGTGGTGAATTTCTTTACATTCCTTGCCGAACAAGTACGTGAATACCTCTCAGAAATAGGTGTACACGAACTCAAAGACATCATCGGTCACACCGAACTCATTGAGGTGCAAACTGACCATGCTACCGACAAGCAGAAGACCATCGACTTCGGACGGCTCTTGTACAAGCCAGATACCGACAAAACTCTCTACTGGGATTGTGACTCGTTTACAAAGGTCAGTGGTGTGAAAGACGAAGACATCATCCAAGCTGCCACTCCTGCCATCGAGAACAAGGAGGAAGTGAGCCTTGACTATGCCATCCGTAACACAGACCGTGCTGTGGGCACAATGCTTTCGGGTGTGATTGCGAAGAAATATGGCGAGNAAGGNCTGNCCGACGGCACAATCTGTTTGAANTTCAAAGGTTCGGCTGNTNAATCATTCGGAGCTTTTGCCGTGAGAGGCTTGGATATCCGTCTTGAAGGCGAAACGAATGACTACTTTGGCAAGGGACTTTCAGGCGGACGCATCAGCATCCTGCCACCAGTACGCCGCAGTGCCGATTTCGTAGCAGAAGATAACATTATCGCTGGTAACACGGGCTTGTACGGAGCCACGAGCGGTGAACTTTACGTCAATGGTCGCGTTGGAGAACGCTTTGCCGTGCGCAACTCTGGTGCCATCGCCGTGGTCGAAGGAGCAGGTGACCACTGCTGCGAGTACATGACTGGCGGTCGTGTGGTAGTGCTCGGCAAGACGGGGCGCAACTTCGCCGCCGGCATGAGCGGAGGTGTTGCTTACGTTTATGACCCTGACCATAGTTTCGACTACTTCTGCAATATGGATATGGTAGAACTCTGTCTCGTAGAGGACACTGTCAGCCGTAAAGAACTCCTTGAACTCATCCGCCAACACTACCTCCACACGGGCAGCACCCTCGCAGGACGGATGCTTGACGACTGGAATCGCTATGTCGAAGATTTCATCCAAGTAGTGCCCATTGAGTACAAGCGCGTTCTGCAAGAAGAGCAAATAGCCAAACTGCAGCAAAAGATTGCCGACATGCAGCGAGACTACTAATTTTTCAATCGACTATTATCAACTATCAATATGGGAAATCCGAAAGCATTTCTGACCGTGCCTCGCAAAGAGGCTGGATACCGCCCTGTCCACGACCGTATTCACGACTTTGGCGAGGTGGAACAGACACTGAACACACGCGACCGACAGGAGCAGGCAAGCCGTTGCATGGATTGCGGCGTACCTTTCTGCCACTGGGCATGCCCACTCGGCAACAAAGACCCAGAATGGAACGATGCTCTCTATCGTGGCGAGTGGGAAACAGCATATAAAATACTGAAAAAGACCAATCCTTTCCCCGAGTTCACAGGGCGCATCTGCCCTGCCCTCTGTGAGAAAGCCTGTGTTCTCTACCTCACAACAGGCGATGCTGTGACCAACCGTGAGAACGAATGCGCCATCGCAGAAAGAGCCTATCTGGAAGGCTATGTCACCATTGAGCACCCCAAACGTAACGGAATGCGTGTAGCCGTCATCGGTGCAGGTCCTGCAGGTCTTGCAGCCGCCACTTCGCTCAACTACATGGGCTACGAAGTGACAGTGTTTGAAAAGAACGAAGCCGCTGGAGGCCTGCTGAGATATGGTATTCCAAACTTCAAACTCAACAAGCAAATCATTGACCGCCGCATTGACGTGATGGAGCAGGAAGGCGTAAAGTTTGTCTATGGCAAAGATATTAACCCTGCACAGATAGAAGAGCTGCACATACTCGAAGGGACAGAACAGCCCTTCTCCGCCATCGTCATTGCCACAGGCACACCTACCGCCAGAGACCTTAAAGTTCCAGGACGTGAACTCCAAGGCGTTCATCTCGCCCTCGAAATGCTGAGCCAGCAGAACCGCATTCTCGCAGGTATGGAGTTCTCGAAAGAGGAGCGTGTGACAGCCAAAGGGAAGAATGTGCTCGTCATCGGTGGCGGCGATACAGGTTCCGACTGCATCGGCACGGCTCATCGCCAAGGCGCCAAGAGCGTAACCCAAATTGAAATCATGCCCAAGCCACCTGTGGGGCACAATCCCAACACCCCTTGGCCTAACTGGCCTGTCATTCTCAAGACCACCAGCAGCCACGAAGAGGGCTGTACCCGTTGCTGGAACATCAATACCCTTGAGTTCCTTGGAGATAACGGTCATGTGACAGGGGTCCGTGTCCAGCCCATCGACTGGAAGCCAAACCCCGACGGTGGTCGTCCCATCATGGTAGAAGCAGGTGAGCCAGAAGTCATCAAGGCAGAATTGGTGTTGTTGGCAATGGGCTTCCTCAAACCCGAACATCCTGAATATCCAGACAATGTATTTGTCTGTGGCGATGCCGCCAGTGGGGCCAGCCTCGTGGTAAGAGNCANTGCCTCNGGACTTNCAANAGNAGATAAAGTAGANGCATNCCTNAAANAATAGTTCTTNGNNGGCAATCAAATTTAGAAGTATCTTTTCATTAACAACAATAACACATCACAAACATGGCAAACGAACTGAGATTCCAAGTTGTCGATGAGGCATTCAAGAAGAAGCCCCTCGACGTAGCCGCACCAAGTGAAAGACCATCCGAGTATTTCGGCAAGCGCGTCTTCAACCGCGAGAAAATGTACAAATACCTGTCGAAGGACGTCTATGAACAGATGGTAGATGTCATCGACAACGGTGCACGCCTCGACCGCAAGGTGGCCGACGCTGTGGCAACGGGCATTATGCAATGGGCGAAAGAGAATGGCGTGACACACTACACCCACTGGTTCCAGCCTCTCACCGAGGGTACTGCCGAGAAGCACGACTCCTTCGTCGAACACGACGGAAAAGGTGGCATGATTGAAGAGTTCAGTGGTAAGCTGCTCGTTCAGCAAGAGCCAGACGCATCTTCCTTCCCCTCTGGCGGCATAAGAAGCACTTTCGAGGCACGCGGTTACAGCGCATGGGATCCAACTTCTCCCGTCTTCATCATCGACGACACACTCATCATCCCCACCGTATTTATCAGTTACAGCGGTGAATCGCTCGACTACAAAGCTCCATTGCTCCGTGCACTGAAGGCTGTCAACACAGCTGCCACTGAGGTCTGCCACTACTTCGACCCCGAAGTGAAGAAAGTAACCTCAAACCTCGGTTGGGAACAAGAATACTTCCTCGTGGATGAAGGTCTTTATGCAGCACGTCCAGACCTGCTTCTGACAGGTCGCACGCTGATGGGACACGACTCTGCCAAGAACCAGCAGATGGACGACCACTACTTCGGCAGCATCCCCGAGCGCGTGGCCGCCTTCATGCGTGACCTTGAGATTCAGGCTCTCGAGCTCGGTATTCCCTGCAAGACTCGCCACAACGAGGTTGCCCCCAACCAGTTCGAGTTGGCACCCATCTTCGAGGAGACCAACCTCGCCGTTGACCACAACATGCTACTGATGTCGCTCATGAAGAAGGTGGCTCGCAAGCATGGCTTCCGTGCATTGCTCCACGAAAAGCCNTTTGCAGGCATCAATGGCAGCGGCAAGCACAACAACTGGTCGCTGAGCACCGACAACGGCGTGTTGCTCCATGCGCCAGGCAAGACACCTGAGCAGAACCTGCGCTTCGCCGTGTTCATCGTTGAGACACTGATGGGTGTCTATAAGCACAACGGTCTCTTAAAGGCCAGCATCATGTCAGCTACCAACGCCCATCGCCTTGGTGCCAACGAGGCTCCTCCAGCCATCATCAGCTCCTTCCTTGGCAAGCAACTCTCTGAACTGCTCGACCATATCGAGAAGGCAGACAAGGAAGACCTCTTCACAATGGATGGCAAGCAAGGCATGAAACTTGACATCCCCGAGATTCCCGAACTGCTCATTGACAACACTGACCGCAACCGCACCTCGCCATTTGCCTTCACAGGCAACCGTTTCGAGTTCCGTGCCGTCGGCAGCGAGGCGAACTGCGCCAGTGCCATGATTGCGCTGAACAGTGCCGTAGCCGAAGCACTCGTCAACTTCAAAAAACGTGTGGATGAGCGCATTACAGTTATCAGCAAAGACCTCGAAGGAACTGGACACAGCGCCACCTTCCACGCCATCATCGATGTGCTCCGCGAAGACATTAAGACCTGCAAACCCATCCGTTTCGACGGCAATGGCTACAGCGACGAATGGAAGGAAGAAGCAACCAAGCGCGGTCTTGACGTAGAGACTTCTTGCCCCATCATCTTCGAGCGTTATCTTGACCCCGAAAGCATTGCCATGTTCGAGAGCCTCAACGTAATGACGAAGAAGGAACTTGAAGCTCGCAACGAAGTGAAGTGGGAGACCTACACCAAGAAGATTCAGATTGAAGCCCGTGTGTTGGGCGACCTCTCGATGAACCACATCATCCCCGTGGCCACCAGCTACCAGAGCCAGCTCCTCCGCAACGTGGAGCGCATGCGCAATGTNTTCCCAACAGACAAGGCCGACGAACTCAATGCCNNCAACNNGAAANTCATTGAGAGCATTGCCCTTCGTACCGNCAGCATTGAAACACAGGTGGAAGAANTCATTGCTGCTCGCAAGGTGGCTAACAAGATTGAGGACGAACACACGAAAGCCATCGCCTATCACGACACAATCGCCCCAATGTTCGACATCATCCGTCGCCAAATCGACAAGCTCGAACTCGTTGTCGATGATGCCCTTTGGCCACTGCCAAAGTATCGCGAACTGCTGTTCATCCGATAAAGTCTTTCATTAGAGACATCACATACATGTTAAAAAAAGATTGGGAGCCATTTGCCTGGCTCCCAATCTTTTTTTAACATGTATCATCAGACATACACTCACGTAGATTCTGCTCACTTTTTCGATGTAGTCTTCTTCGTAGTCGTGAACTTCATTGTCGTCTTCGCAGGTGTAGTAACCACAGGCTTGTAGTACTTCCTCGCTTCGGGCAACCACGCCTGAATTTGCTTGATGCGCTTTTCGTCCGAAGGGTGGTCGCTGAAAATGGAATTGGAGCTATTGCCCACAGCCGCCATGCGTTGCCAAAAAGACACTGCCACATCAGGGTTGTAGCCCGCCATCGCTGCAAAAATGAGTCCAATATGGTCGGCCTCGCTCTCCTGCTTACGCGAGAAGCCTGAAGTCCAAGCCTGCGTACCGACACCGATAGCAAGAGAAGTGACCTGTTGCCAATTAGGTCCCATGCCAGCCACAGACGCCACACTACCGAGCACCTGCATGGCATTCTGTTGTTTGTAAGAGTTGCTGATACGCTCTGCCGAGTGCTTAGCTACCGCATGGGCTATCTCATGCCCCAGCACAACAGCCAGCGAAGCTTCGTCCTGTGTAACGGGTAGGAGACCTTCATAAACAACAATCTTACCACCAGGCATACACCATGCGTTGACCTGATTGTCCTGCACGAGGTTGAACTCCCACTGATAGTTAGCCGCCTCATCGCCCATGTTGTTGGTCTTCAGGTACGAGACAACAGCATTGGCAAGACGCCCACCCACCCGCTTCACCATAGCAGTGTTAGCAGCATTAGTAGATGGTTTTGCCGACTTCATATAGGCACTGTACTCTTGGTTACTGAGACTCATCACCTGCTCATCGCTCACCACCAGCCGCTGCTTACGCCCCGTGATAGGGACTTGTGTAGCAGTGCCACAACTTGCCACGATGGCAGCAACAGCCACCACCAGCATAAATTTGATGTGTTCTATTTTCATTGCGTTTAGTTTTGATGTGGCAAAGTTACAACATTTGACTTTCCCCCACAATTTTTTCATGCCTCAACCTTTATACCTCGCAGGCGTACAGCCATATTGCTTNTGAAAACACTTGGCAAAGTAGGAAGGGCTNGAGAANCCCACCATNTAGCAAANCTNGTTCNCCCTGTAACGCCCCTCCATCAACAAAGAAGCCGCATGTTTCAGGCGGATAANCTGAATCATCTCGTTGGGANTGNTGTNTNCNAATGCCCTCATCTTGGCAAACAGACACGAACGAGACACCCCAACCTCAGAGGCGATGTAATCGACCGACAGGTCGGAGTTAGCGAAGTTCTGCTCAATGACCGCCTCCATCTTCTTGAGGAGTTCTTGGTCTTTATCGTTGATGGTCATGAACTTGATACGTGCATCGTGCACTTCCTGCTCCTTTTGGATATTAATCTCATGGATTTCCTGTTCCTTCTGAATGTTCAGCTCCTCTATTTCAGCCACATGCTTACGTTCCTTCTTACGCAGCAGATGGCGCACAAAGAAGAAAAGGATGCCGACAACCAGCAGCAGATACAGAATCTTGGCAGGGGTGTTCCAATAGAAAGGCGGTGTGATGACAATCCGCAAGGTAGATTCCTCCGACAACGCCCCATCGTTGGTGCCGGCTCGTACATGCAGGACGTATGTACCAGGCGATAGGTTCGTGTAGGTCACACTCTGCTGGTTGCCCCCCTCAATCCAACCCTCATCAAAGCCATCCAAATAATAGCTATACTGAATATCAGCGGGTTGCAAATAGCTCATAGCGGAGAAATAAACACGGAAAACATTCTCGCGATGACTCAAACGCAACTCGTCGGCATACGGCAAGCGCACAGGCAGCAGTTCGTTTCCAGCAGCCACAGGGCGACCACACACCTCCAGCGACGTGAAGACCACCCGAGGACGCACCTCGTTGCGGTGCATGAACTGAGGCATGAAAGAGACGAAACCATTGGTTGTGCCCAAATACACCTTGCCGTCATACCCTTGATAAATGGCATCTGGCAAGAAGTCTGTGCTGGCAATGTTTCCCCCACCTTGATACACACGCTCCACCTCACCCTTTTCCAGCGAATAAGAGAGAATGCCAGCCGATGTGGCCAGCCACAAACGCCCCTCCACAGCCGTCACGCCAAACACACTCACGGATTCAGACAGCAACTGCACCTGCTCAAAACGGTCTGCCTCACGATGATAGCGCAACAAGCCCGACGCCGAACCCGCCCACAAGTTCCCAGCCCTGTCCTCATAGAGGCTATACACCGTCATCCGCTCATCCGCCGAACTTTGCTTGCCAAGCCAGCCACGGTAATGCTTCCATATCCCATGCGAGTCGCATCGCCAAAGCCCATTACCATCGGTAGCCACCCACATAGCCCCTGCATAATCCTCGCGCAACGCCGTCACAGGCGTTCCCACCCTCTTCACATCACTGAACGTACGCGTGTCGGGATGATAAATTGCCACATCCTGATAAGTGCCCACCCAAATGCGCCGTCTTCCATCGCCACAGATAGCATTAGAGGACATATCAAAAGCCTTACCCCGTTCATCAACCAGCACCGGCACATGCGCCACCTGCATGGTGCGCGTATTGACCACAAACAGTCCCTGAGAATAAGTGCCAGCATACAGATTCTCACCCTCTATATACAACGCA
Source organism: Bacteroidales bacterium (assembly GCA_009177185.1). Classification (GTDB taxonomy): domain Bacteria; phylum Bacteroidota; class Bacteroidia; order Bacteroidales; family Bacteroidaceae; genus Minthosoma. Next base: position 2,484 of record WFMB01000134.1, on the reverse strand, counting down.
TGTACATTATGCTCCACATCGGCATCGCCCAGCTTCACCTTCACAAACGTATCCTCCTCGGGCTGATAGTAACACAATCCGCCATCATCACTGGCTATCCACAATCGGTGTTCCTCATCCTCGCAGAAGTGGTTCACCACATTGCCAGAGACCGAGTTAGCGTGCTCTTCATACTGATAAGACACAAAGTTGCCCAATATCGGGTGCGTGTAATTCACACCGCCATAATACGTGCCAACCCAAGTGCCACCCTCACGGTCCTGCATCAACGGATAAACAAAGCGGTCGTTCAGAGCACCACGACCATACACCCTCACATGATGGTTCTTCACATCCACCAGCGCCAACCCCTTGTCGCTCCCCACCAACAGGTAACCACTCTTCAGCTCGACAATGCTGTGTATATGTTGAATCTGCGTCTCATCGGGCGTAAACACACATTCAGCCTTTCCGCCCATCTTGTCGTAACGCACCAAACTACCGTCCCATGCACCCAGCCACATCAAGCCGTCAGAATCCTCACACAGCGCAATGCCTCCCCCTATGCCAACACCCAAATCCACGGGTTCAAACCGCCTTTTCCCTGCATGATAGCGCACCAGCCTCGACTTTGCCCAGTTGCTCGCCCCCCATACAGTGCCTCCCTTGCTCACATAGACACATCCATACGACTTGTCACCATCAGGCGTTGGCACAGACCAGGTCCGTCCCGTCACGCAGTCAAGACGCACGATGCCCTGTCCCATTGTCGCCAACCACAACGTGCCCGTTCCACCCATTTTCATGTCTGCCACATTCACCTCCGCAATAGACACCCCATCCACTTTCAGGTCATATTGTACCACGCTATCCGAACGTTGCAGATACAAAAAAAGTCCAGTATATGTTCCCACCCAAATCGTGTCGCCGCATTCCACCAACGACGTGACCGACAATCGCCGTGTGCCAGGCAGAACCACCACTCGCTGACCATCATATCGGTTCAACCCACGGCTCGTACCCATCCACACGAAACCTTTCTTGTCTTGCAACAAAGCACGCACCGTATTGGATGACAGACCCTTATCAAGCGACAACGAAGAAAACGACATGGGCACACGAAAGGGCGAATCCTCCTGAGCCACCACACCTGCCACCATCAAGAACGACAGACTCAGCACCAGCGCATAACGTATCAATTTCTGCATAAACACGACCTTTTAGGTTAGTACAAAACAGATGATGCCGCTAAGATAATGAAAAAATTATACATCCAAACAAAAAAATCATCCAAAAAAGAACAAACGCCGCACTTTGGACAATTCTTTCATTCTTTCGGACAATTATGACATACCATGCGCCATAGAAACTATTACTTTGCAACAGATTCAAGAGAGAACCATCTCTGAGTCATCAACATCCAAGACAGATTAGTTAGATAAAGATAGGATTTGTTAGATTAGCCTATTTGTACAAAACGAACAACAACAAAATGTAATAGGTGAAAACGCTGCACAGGCGAGTGCAACAGCAACTAAAGCAAGAGAGAACTGCACGTGAGTGTGGTTCTCTCTTTTTCTTTTTATCTAACATCCCTGAGTCTGACAATAACAAAGGCAACGTATCATAAGCCCTACATCGAACGTACACTGTTTTACAATTTTTCACCTTTCNAGNAATCNTANNCNTTCNCCCNTTCTACNCCNTTCTNNTCCATATGGNGTTTTANNAATTCTTCGGTGATNNTNATTTTACGAAAAGAGTCGTCAACTTTCAAGAGACTCGCTATTTCCTGCTTACGTTTTTCCTCCGTAAGCAGGAAATAAGCAGACTGTACATACACACAATCAGAGCCACGGTTACATACAAAATCGACCTCTAACTGACTTCTTCGATATGCCCCATCAACGTCTTTCACACGAGTCGGCACCATACCCACATCTACTAAATNCCCACGAATCCGAAACTCATTGTATATCAAATTCTCCATCAAATGCGTCTTGACTTTTCTCAGTTGAAGGCACTTCTCGGGTATGTTGAGAAGACTTCAAGTCTATGTCTATTAGAAGCGGAAGAGGAGGGAGAGCGAGTAGGAGAAGCAGGATGGCTTGGAGGAGGAGAAATACGCCAATAATGGAGCTGCCTTTGGGCATTCAGCTACAATGTATGTCACAGAGGCATGATACGTCGAATGCCGATAGTTTTGACGGGGCAGCCTTAAACATGTCGGTCATTCCAGTTTCATATCTGACGCTCACTCCAATTGCCAATGGTCCGTAGATTAACGTGAGTTCGATGAATTATAATTGTCTGTAAATTTGGTGATTATCGATAAATGTTGTAACTTTATAATGCTCNAATACAAAGTATTACAAACAATAATCGATGTGCGCACCGAGGATAAAGGTACTCAATTATTCTGTATGGCAGACGATTTCTGTAAGTCTTCTGATAGAATGATGGCAAAATATACCCTGAATAGCGGAAAGAAGCGTGCCTGTCACC
>WFMB01000096.1 GCA_009177185.1 Bacteroidales bacterium | reverse complement strand
CCAAACACCGAAACGAACTTCGTATGTACCAGAGCGAGGAACAGGAGGTAATTTCATGGTGAAATCCACAGGACCACGGATGTTGAACTCGTCAATCTGGTAGTCCAACCAAGAGCCACCGTGCTCGTAGCGTGTGTTCGGCATGTATTCGAACTCGGTCTCGTAGGTCATGTCGCAGATGTTGTCAAAATAATCGGTCGGGAAGAACCACGAGTCTTCGCGATTTTGTCGTATGTTGTTGGTTATCATTTCGGGAAGAAGAGCTGTCACATCGTAGCGTTGACGCTCGTTCAGCACGTTTGTAGCCACCTCCTCATTCCAGATGAGAATGTCGTCGATTGGCCAATAGATGCCGTTCTTACAGTCGTTATCCTCAACATCTGTTAGAATTTTGATTCCTGGTGTCTTTTCAGATAACGTTTTGTTCTCATTATAGGTACGTGGATTGTAGATGGATTTACGGTTGATGCGCAACTCACCGCCACGGATACCTGTTACCTTGAGGGAACGGCGTTGTATACCCATTGTTTCCCAGTATTCCCAGATGTTCACGGTAAAACGTTTGTTGCTGTTCTGTACATCTGTAGCATCACGACCATACTCATTTGCTGTGATAACCAGCTGTGTTTTAACCAACTTTTCAGGAAGAATGTGATAGGCAACAAATTGGTTCAGCCAGTTTCTGTCGTTACTGAAATCATTGTCTGTCCATGTGGTTTGATGCCCTCCATTGGTATCGTCATCGTAGTAGTTGTGTTCCCGTACATAGTTTTTCAATGCTTCAATGAATTCCGCTTCTGTCGGGTTTGTGCCAAGGGAAAGTTTCTCTTTTAACACATCATCGGTCTCTACGAAGATAGTGTAGCCGTACTCACGCTGTTTCGGAAACTTGCCGGTGTAGTCGGAATAGCGACATGTCACTTTTTCACCGAGTTTGTCGTAGTACTTCTCTTCCCATTCCGTATCTTTCCATTTGTTCACCTTCTTATCCCAACCTGTCTTTTCCAGAAGTCGTCCGAACAGCTGTGTACTCTCTGTTGCCATCACCATCTCTGCAATACTGGATTTAGAGGGCGAAATGACATGGTCGATGGTGTGAATATAACCATTTTCTACTTCAATGTCACCGTTAATGACTTTTGAGTAGGCATTGATGTACAGCAGTGTGTTATCCTCGACATCGTTGGCATAACGTGGGGTGATGTAACGATTATTCATGTTGGTTACCGACAAAGGCTCATTCGCCACAAAGTCTGTAGTCATGAAAGCGGTGCTGTTTCCATTGTCTATGATGGAGTTGAACACGATGTATTCTGCCACAGAGTCAGGAATCTCATTGATGTCCGTCGTCTCCACTTCACCTACTTCCAATAGGGAATCAAGATAGGCTTTGATGGCTTTGTCTGTAGGAGCGAAGCAAGTGTAGTTGCCACGGGCATCTAATAACTCTTTCATAGTGGATGAGGTGTGCTTGCTCAAATGTATCTTTGTCAGCAAGGATAGATAGCTGCTGAATGAGTCTGTATGATGCTCGAAGTAGTCGGTCATCATTTCGCCTGTGAAGGTGTAAAGGTCACGTTCGTCAATGTCTTCTTTACACGAATACAGGCCCATGGTTGCGAGAGCACACACTATAAATGATGCTCCACAATATTGTTTAATGTGATTCAATATGTTCATAATTCAAACAATTATAAATCTTCCGTTCTTGAAGATGTCTCGTTCACTGACCACACACCATTCTGGTAGAGCCAGCTGTTATTCTTGATTTCGGTGTTGTAGATAGGCGAGAAGAGTGACTGAATATGAGCCAGTTTCACCTTAATGGAGTTCATGTCGTCTGTTTTCTTTTTGCTGTAAATCTTCAGCATCTCTGCAGTTCCGCCTCTTCTCAACGCATAACGCACAAGGTCAAACCAGCGTTTGCCTTCTCCATAGAACTCGCGTTGACGCTCATTCAGTACAAGGCGTTCCAATGCTTCTTGAGTCTTGAAGCTTTCAGGCTTCAAAGAGTCATTTCGTGCATTGGTATTATGCTGTTTGTCGTAAGCGTATGGATTGGAACGCTTGAACACGTCACGCACATAATGAAAGCCCTCTGTCAGATTCTCTTCATCGTCGTATCTTTGTGATATGGCTTCCGCTTTCATCAAGAAGACATCTGACATGCGATAGAAAATCCAGTTGGCATTATTTGTTGAGCGTACTGACTGACCGATATTGCCAGTGGTGAGACTTTTATCTTTGTTGGATGTCAAGTATGCATCCTTGCTGAGAGGTCCTTGCTGTGTAATGGTTGAATACACATATTTTGCAATGTTGAAACTCTCTTGGGTGCTTGTAAAGATAAAGGAATTCCAACGGCGATAGTCCGTCTTAGAGAAAACATAGTCGGACTCAATGTTAGGATTCTCATTGGCATCATTGAAAAGACTTGCAGTTCCTGTAAACACTCCAGCCTTTCCTTCTTTGTTAGCAAAAAGATTTCCCACCATGGTGTTCTGGCAAGATACACCATCTATCTGCAACTCGAAGATTGATTCGGTAGAATTACCTTGTCCGAAGATTCGAGTGTAAGCAGAAGGACTTATATTGTATCCTGTCTTTTTGTTCACGTTGGCAATCAGCAAGTCCTCCTCTGTCAGTGATGTGAGGTCTTCCATTGGGTCTTCTTTTAGAGTTCGGTCTGCCAACTCCTTCATCTCGATATTGAGGATTTTATTACAATATCCAATGCAGGCATCGTAGTCTTCTTCTGCAGTAGTTGTGTATTCCTCTTCACGCTCGAGATTGTTCACTTCTGTCTTGGCATCATTGACCTTCAAATCCTTGTATTCGCCGTTATAGTTTTTAGCGAGCGTAATCTTGGTGAAGGGGTGGTTGTTACCCGTCTTGTAAGAAGCACGCCACAAGTAGGTGTCAGCCAGAAGTGCATAAATGGCTTGGCGTGTAATACGTCCCTTGTTTTGAGCCGTAGTGCCATAGTCAATTGGTGCATCCTCCATGACAGACTCCAAGTCATCAATAATGTTGTTGAGCACAGCCAGTTGTGTAGATTGTGCTTGACGGAGTTCCTGCGAGTCGTTGTTATAATCTGTTGTCACATAAGGCACTTCACCAAAGGTGCGCACCAAGTAGAAGTGGCATAATGATCGTAGGGCAATGACTTCCGCCTTGATTGGTCGCCATTGGGCTTCTGNAAAACTTTGGTNNTTCCAAACNATTTCAGGNCCATGTGCCAGCACCTTGNTGCAATAGTTGATGGNATTANAGACGGCAGTCCAGTTAAACNGTCCATAGGTTGGAAGAAGGTTAGCCTTGAGGATATTGGCATCATTGTCAGAGCTATTTGTTGAACGCTCAAAGTTGTCAGAACGTTCTTCGCCCCAATAGATGTATCTTGTTAGCATGTCGTTCTCGGTCATACGCCTATAACATGCCATGACAGCATTGTTTAAGTCGTTTTTGTCTTCCCAGAACTCTTCTTCCACAATGCGGTCTGTTGGAGTGATGGTCAAGAAGTCCTCACAGGAGGAGAACCCTAAACCAGTACCAGCCGCAATCAGTCCGCAGAGGGTGATATTTTTAATGATATTCTTCATGTGTCGTTGTTTTTAGAATCCAAGATTTACACTAAGCGTTACTGATTTAGCACGTGGGGTCTTGCTGTTGTCTATACACATACTGTATTGGCTATATGATACCTCAGGGTCAATTCCCGTATATTTCGTCAACACGAAGAGGTTGTTGGCTGAAGCACTGATGCGTAGTGACTGAACTCCCAAGTCTTTACAAACCTTATTGGAAAGCGAATAACCCAACTGCATGTACTGCAAACGAAGGAAGTCGCCTTTCTCAATATAGCGGTCGCTTGCCAAAGAGTTATAAGACGGACCGATTTTCTCGTTCATGGCACGAGGAATCTCGGTGATATCCCCGTTCTTGCGCCAACGCCATGCTACTGCCTGCGACTGGTTCTTGTTCGTAAGCATTGATTCATTCAATAAGCGTGCAACATTAGCGATTTTGTTGCCCATGCGGTAGTTGAATGAGAGTTTGAGTGTCCACTGTCCATAATTGAAGTTGAGACCAAATCCACCTGTTATCGTAGGAAGAGAATTGCCCAAATATACGATGTCAAGCTCATTGATTTGACCATCGTGGTTAATGTCTTCATAGATGACATCACCACCTTGGAACTCGTAGTTCNGNCCTCNATNATTGAAGTANATGTGCAATNNATTGCCCGTTGGAATCATAGNNGATGTTGCNTNTAGCATCGCGAACGATAGGTGCAGTGGCAATCTCACCACGTTCTGCGGCGGCTGCTGCTGTTTTATCACCGTATGTGTCGCGTGAGAGTTGCGTATAGCCGCTATGCTCATAGTCGTAACGGTAAATACCTTTATAGCGGAATCCATAGAAGGAACCCAGTGCATTGTTCACCTGGATGCGCTTCAGGTAGTTATCTCCCGCAGTGGCATTCTTGTAGGTGAAGTCTTTGTTGATGTTGGCAAGAACGGTTGGGTCCATATCTGTGATAGTCTGGAAGTTCTGCGCAAAGTTGAGAGTGGCAGACATCGAGAACTTTCCTTTCTTAAGGAACTTGCCCGTGTTGACATAAAGCTCCCAACCGTGGTTGCGCATTCCTCCATCATTCTTGTACGTTAAGCTGTTATAGCCCGACGTTCCAGCAACTCCGAAATTGCCCATCAATACATTGTCTGTCTGTCTGTTGTAGTAGTTGAAGTCGAACTGCAACATATCATTGAACAGATTCAAGTTTGCACCGATGTTCCAAGCTGCAGTAGTTTCCCACTTGAGGTCTGTCAGTCGGAGTGACTCTGGTGCAATGGCTTCACCAATAGTGCCATACGAACCTGTGTTCATATATTTGTTATACATCAAATACTCAGCCGAAGGAGGGTTTCCGTTTTTACCCCATGATGAGCGGAAGGACAGCATGGATACAATATCTTCAATGTGCCAGCGCTCGAAGAAGGGTTCTTGATTGATGTTCCATCGTACAGAAAGACCTGGGAAATTACCCCATTTACGACCTGCACCGAATCGTGTGGAACCGTCTCGACGCAAGGTGGCGTCGAAGGAATAACGACCGTCGAAGAATGCAATGTGCGCACTGGCAAGCATTGAGGCACCACGCCACTGGCTCGTTCCAGAACCAGCTCCAGTCAGATATGCTGAAGCAACAGACGATGTGATGCCCGTGGGTACACCGCTGTGACCAATGTTTTGGGATGTGCCGTTTCCAGTTGTGAACTCAAACTGCCCCATGACACTGGCGGTTACCACGTCTGTGTTGAAGTGCGGAACAAAAATCAATTTCTCGCGGTTTGTAAAGGCCAATGACTTATACTCGCTGTTGGATGTTGTGTTGACACCACTGGCCCACGAATTAGTCGTTAGCGAAGCAGGGTAATAGGTATTCTCCGACTGGTTATAGATGTCCATATAGACCTCTGCATTCAAATCCAACTGGTGTCCCTCTTCGTCCTTCGACAATAGCTTGTATCGGAGATTGAACTGAGGTATAATACGATAAGTTGATTGATTGTTGAAGGCCTGATTCGCAATGGCAACAGGGTTACCAATCGCCTTCATGTCGCTGAGATAGTTGGAAGAGTAGTAGTTGTCACCGCTTGCTCCAGTGGTAGGATGGGTTGGCAACATCTTGTAGTAGTCACCTGTGTTCTGTCCATTCTGGTCATACTCATAGATAGACATGTTTGGCATGGCATCATACGCCTTACCCAGAATAGAAGATGTAGAACTTCCATCCCAGTTACGCTGCCAATCCGTATAGGTGAGGGCAAAGTTACTTGAGAAGCGAATACGGTCAGACACGTCATAGTCGAGCACCAAACGTGTGTTGAAACGGTCAAGCTCCTGTTTGATGATTGTACCAGTCTGGTGGTAGTAACCGCCCGAAATACGGAATCTTGCCTTCTCGCCACCACCATTCAATGCAATGGTGTAGTCATGGGTCTGTCCAAATTGGTTCACAGCATCNACCCAATCCGTATTCCTGTNAANGTTGTAGTACTGCGTTGGCATGNAACGGTCGTAGTTCAACTCNACNATATCNGACGAATTTGGGTTCTGCTTTGGATTGAAATANGCCTCCTTCAGCATCATGNTGTAACCGNCACCNTTCAGCATATTGAGTCCCTCTGGTGACCAAGAACCTGTGAATTTGTAGGAGAAATTGATTCTCGTCTTACCCGAAGTACCACGGCGAGTTGTGATTTCAAGCACACCGTTAGCACCTTTTGCACCCCAGATTGCCGTTGCGGCAGCGTCCTTCAACACCTTGATTTCCTTGATGTCTTCAGGGCTGATAGAGAGGAGGGTCGAGAACTGCTCTTCATTGTCAAGATTCTCAAAATCGACTTTCTGTACATCGGCAGGAAGCTCGAAGATGTTGCCATCCACCACGATGAGAGGCTCTGCTGAACCATGGATGGAGCTGACACCACGCAAACGCATTGATGTTCCCGCGCCCACGTTACCAGAGTTTGCCACGATGTCGAGACCTGCAATTTTTCCTTGAAGGGCTTCGTCGGCCGAAGCGAAAGAAAGACCTTCCACTTCGTCCATGTTCATGGTTTGCGTTGCCACAGAGATTTCCTTCAAAGGAATGGACATGCCATTGCTTTGGACTTTGGGCTTGCCTGTTACCGTTACCCCTGCCAGGATATTGTTGTCTTCCAGGCGGATATTGAACTTGTTGGTGTTACCGATAACCTGGCTCCAAGTCTTATAACCGACGTAGCTGACTACCAGCTTGTCCTTCGGATTCTTGATGACCATTGAGAAGTTACCGTTGATGTCTGTCACGGCAGCCTCTACGATACGATTGTTGTTGTCTCGCTCCACAACGTTTGCCATCATCACGCCGCCCATGTCATCATAGACGTAACCTGTGATGCGTCGCTGCTGAGCCATAGCTGAACTTACACAGAAGAACAGCATGAGGGAAGTAAGAATGATTTTAGTCTTGTTCATAATGTTCTATGTAAGTTTATTCTGCAAGTTGATACTTTTTGAGATAGGCGCGTGCCTTGGCAAGCGTTTGCCAGTCTGAATCATAGCGACCATTTGTGAGTGTTTTATAGTGTAACACACCGTCCAATCCATGGATGACAGCGGAAGAACTTGACAGAATCTTCGTCTTGACCACCGCCAGTGATCCTCCTGCATCGTTGGTGATGTAGTCGCGTGCAAGGAAGTTGAGCAACGTCGGATTGGTTGTGCATGAACTGCCTGTGCAGTCGGTCACTTTGATGGTGCCGTCGCTTTCGCGTGATGCCGTCACCTTGAAGTAGATGCCAGTCTTGCTGTCCATCGTTCCAGTTTCGTATGCCGTTGGGTTCATGGCTAAAGGCTCTGAATAGACGCTGTTGTCTTGGAAGTGATACTTGACGAAGTTGATGATAGCGGTCGCCATCGCTTTGCCTTTGATTTTGCGGCTGTGCTCTTCTTCTTCATCGAGAATCTCTCTATCGTCTTCGTCTTTGTCCAGCTGGAGCAGCTGCTTGATGTCGTCCCATGTAGGAAGTCCCTTGCTTTCAGCTTCTTCCATTGCAGCATTGGTAGGGATGTAGATGGTGTAACGATAGTTGCTGAAGAAACGGATGTTGGTGTCGTCAGCCACCTTTGCCAATCTACCTTCTTCGTTGACGGCGTAGCAAGGAAGACCCGATGAGCTGGGGTCGAAGATATAGTACTTGTTTCTTGCTGAAGGGTTATTTATCTCCGTGCCATCTTCAGGGTCAATCTCAAGGTTGACGTCCAAAGCGTCTAAGACATCTTCTGGTGTTTGACAGAGTGCGAAGAACTTGGAGAATTCTTCATTGTCGTGCATAATGGAATAGACCGATTCAATGGTTGGTATCATCGGCTGGTTGATGGTGTAAGCGAAGCCGTTACCATAACCATTGGTCTGTGCCGATTTGTCGGCAAAACGAGTCACTGTGCAGTTTTCTTTATGGTCAAGCTGCCAGCCACCCTTCACAGTCATGCCGTGAGCGCGGTCGGTCGCATTCTCTACATAGATGACAGCATTGTTTTTGGAGTAGAAATAGTGTCTGCCGCATTCTACGCCAGTTTCCGTCTCGTCAATGCCAGTGGCTTTGTTGTTCTCATGCACGATGGTATGTGTCTCCAGCATGTCTTTCAGGCGGTTGGAGAAGAACTCTCTGTCAATGGATTGATTAGCTGCCAGCTTAGAACCGATAGAACCGCTTTTGGTGGGCACGTCATAGAGATATTCGTAAGTTTCCACCGTGGGGTGTACTTTATCTTTTGTCTCGTCCCAAGTGTATTTGTAGGCACGGCCAACGAGTTGCGTGGTTCCACTCTTCACCGCATTGCTACCACGGAATGAAATGGGGTCGATGTACCAGAACGCATCGTCGCTGGGCACAAAGAATGAGAAGCGTGAACTCATCGAAAGCAGATAGCTGTCGTAGTAGGTCTTCAGCGTGTTGCCCGCGTCGAGTGTCATATCCTTGATGGCATATCTGAAGATGCGCTTGTCCGTCTCTGTAATGGCAGGTGCTAATACGGCTGCATAGGTGGGCGTTGTGATTACCTCGTCCATCAGGTAGATGACACCGTTATTTGCCAGCAACACCTTGTTGATTCTGCCACGGTGATAGTCGTCATTTGCATCGAACATGGCATCCTGGGCAGTGTTCTTGATGCTCTCAAACTTGCTGGGCACGCTGGCAATGAACGACTCCATCATCAGATTGTTGATAAGTTCTTGAATCACATTGCGAGGAATCATGTCCAACGCCTTGTTAATCAGCTCCATGTCGGTGGGATGCTCTCCAAGTTCGCTCAGCATATCGGGTGCGTATGCTTGCATGAGGAAGTAGCCACCACCGTTGGGGCTAAAGAAATAGGGAATCAACTTTTCGTCGGTGGGGCAGAAGAAAGCGGCCATGTCCTGCTCTTTGTTGAACAAGTCCACATTGTAGCCGTTCCATCCCGGGTCGAACTTTAAGGAATAATCGACCGTTTCTGTCAGANNTGGGTTGTCCGGGNCTGTGTATGTCTTCAACGGATTGCCGTTCTTGGAACGGTCGGAGAAGTAACGCTTCTCATACACCTTATCCACATCGTTACCGTNGTTCAGNTGGTAGCTGTAAGTGAGGTCGGCATTGTAGAATGGAGNAGAGAAACGGTCCATCATGTGGCTAAAGATGTNNGTCTGACCGTTGGTGCGCAGCAACTCTGCAATGTTTGGGGGGGTAAGAAGAACTTTGTCCAGACGGTTTACATAGCCGTTCTGACATGTGATGTCCTGCTCCAGCACTTTACAGTCATAGATNAAAGCGTCGTTCTTCNCTCGCGTCTGTCCAGTGATGATATGGAAATCCTCGTCGGTGATGCTCTTCAATGCCATCTGTGCAGGCAAGAAGTGGGTCATCATCGCAGCGGTGTTGTCCAATGCGATGTAGAGGTCCTTGTTGTTGTCACGGTAAGGTGCCCAATAGTCCTTGTCCGTAGGATTGTAGGTGATAGGCATGTCAGTGGGCTGGAAGTGAGGCACAGAGTCCAACACCGTGCCAGCCGTATTGCGGCGCAGGCACTGACCTTTCACAGGAGTGTCATTCGTGCCATTACCAGCCTGCATGCTTGACATCATCTCCAGCAGGTAGGCATTGTTAATCATGGCATTGTTCAGCAGAAGCTTCTTCTGACTGAGGGTCAGTTCAGCATAGCTGTGAACACCCCATGGATTCTCTTGATAGAAGGTTGTGAAAGCGTCGTCGTCGGCAACAAAGAGTGTCTTGGAGCCTGTGCGCGCTAATACCTCCTTGTAGCCAAGGTCGTTGATGAGCTTGACGAAGTTGGTGTAATTGCCTTTGCTGTCAAGATACTCGTAGATGCTGGAGCCGAGCCATGAGGGATTACCATCGTCCCACATGTAATCGTCCTTACACGAGTAAGTCGAACCGCATACGGCAAATAGGAAGAATGCTTTAGCGGCATACTGTCCTAATTTACAAAAGCGTTTGTCCATAAAGGTTTGATATTGTTTTTAGTTTTAGTTTGTCTCGTTCCTATATTATATATGTATAGTAGAGGATGTCAATAGGTTTGTGGTATGCTGTTGCTTACCTGTTGGCAGTCTACAAATATAGTGTAACTTTAGGAAAAGCTCATGCTGGATGTCTCTGATTAACTATGTTTTTAACACGATTTAACTATAATAGTGTTAAATTATGTCGAATTTGGTTAAACGCTCTTCTCTGATAACAAAAGTCCGATAAATATAACGTGCAGCTTATTGTTCACCTGTTGCTCTTGCGTCGGCTATGGATTTTCTTGTTCGGGGGTGTCTTGTGGGCACATTTTTGTCGCGGAAAGATTCCCTTTAGAAATAGTCCCAAAATCGGAGTCGGGGACATCGACCAATCGGAGTCCCCGACTTCGACCGACCGATGTCCCCGACTCCGATTTTGAGGCTGTGAAACCGCTTCGCAAACACTGGTGTTTGTGCCTTACAGGATGTGCATACAACGCAGAAGAGCCACGTCATATTGCTGACGTGGCTCTTCCTTTGGTTTGTGGGTGGCTGCCGCCACCTTGTATGTGTGCTTTACTTGACTAAAATCTTGGCGGATTGTTCTTTCGCTTTCACTACATAGATGCCTGTTGGCAGGGTGCTGTTGGTGGCGACTCTTTTGCCTGCCACGGTGTAAAGGTCAAAAGACGTAACACCGTCAACATAGACACGTCCATCCACCACGCGTGGGGTCAGCTTTCCTTGGGCTTGCAGGCTGGAATGGATTGGGTTGATGGCTGTAGGGATGGAGCCGCCTTCCTTGTAGTTGGCAACGGCAACCCACCCCAGGTGGTCGAAGTATGCCTCGTCGGCTGTTCCTGTTGTGATGGTCTTGCCATCCACTATCAGGTTGTGGTCCAGCACTCTCTTGATTTTCACACCGTTTGTCCATGTCGTGCCGTCTTCTCCCTTGGTTGTCACATCTGTGCGTCTGAGCATGCAGATGGTGGGGAAGTTGTTGGTTTGCAAGCCTGTCAAGATAGTGGGTTGGTACAGGTTGAGCTGTTCCTGTATGGTGCCTTCCACGTCATCATGGCGTTCTACACGAAAGGTGTTCTCATAGAAACTGGCTCCGTGGATGGCATTGTCCGTGCCATGTCCCGCTGCGATGATGATGTCGTTTTCTGTGTCAGCCATGCCGATGCCGGGCGTGATGGCAAGATAAGCGACGTTTTGTGCTCCTTTCACTTGTCGACCCGATGCGTCTTCCGAATATACGATGAACTTGAACCCCGTGTTGGTTACGTCGAAGACACGAGCACCCAATGCCGTAACTGGGTTGGCTGTCGTGTAGCTCGGGTTCTTGAGTTCTACCAGCACGACGGGTGTGACACCTTCTGGGAATGCCTGCTGAAAAGTCACTTCGGTAATGTCTGTCCAAAGGTTGTCTGTGGTGGACGTTTTTGACTTCACCATCGCCACTTCGCAGTCCAATTCACCGTATTTGTAATTGCCAGGCTGTATGGCAAGAAACGGGATTTCCTCGTTCTTTGTGAGGTCGGTTTTGCTGGTTTGCCAAGGCATGGGTTTGTAGGTGAACTTCTGTGCGCTGCTTGTCTTCGCTGTCACGTTGCCGGCATAGAAGGTGTTGTTTTTGTTGGTCATGCTGCCCATGAATACACATGGGGTGGCAGACAACGTTGTGGAATAAAGCACGGAGATTTCGTCGGTGTTGGCGAGGGTCAGACGTCCATGCTGAATCTCGTTCGTGCCTTGTGCTGGTGCAACGTCGGCTGTGACTTCTTCTGAGTAACGCTGTTTCTTGTCTGTGTCGTAGTCGCAGATTTTGTACATGATGGCACCTGCAAGTTCGCTAACATCGTCTGTTATTGTTATCGTGCCGCTGTCCTTCATGCCGAGGTTTTTGATGGTGACATACTTGCCGCCTGGTTCCTTGCGCTGCACACAGATAGAGTCTGTTTGTTTCGTGTTGCTGTGTGTCCAGCTGAGAGTGACAATCTTTTTGCTGGCGTTGTTGGTGAGCGTGAGACCGGTCGGGGCTTTGTGGTTCCATGGCATGAAGTATTCGTTGCCATCGGTGTAGGCAAAGCCTGAAGTGTAGGTTGACAATACTTTGGCTGCGTCGGTCGGCTTGCCGTTGGTCCAAATCTCGCGTTTGCCTTCCACTGCGTTGTAGACAGCGAGACGCTCCAGCCAGCTGTTCTCAGCCCTGTCGGCACGCACGAGCACGTCTTTCATCCACACACCGTTTTTGCGTTGGTCGTTTCCTGAGCCCCAGCTGTACCAACCTTCAGAATCTGTGCTGAAACCACTTTCACCTGTCCAGTTGGCACCATTGTTCCACTCTGTCACCCATACGGGGAGACCTGTGGCGTTGTAGAGTGACCATAGGCGGTCGATACATCCTTGGGGGGATTGTCCTCCTATGTAGTAGTGGGTTGCCACAAAATCAATGCGGATGTTGTTCTGACGACACCAGTTTACGTAGTCGCTGACCCAACCTGTGTTTGGATTGCAGCAGGCGAAAGTGCCGATGCGTTTGCCGCTGTAGAGGAACTTGTCTGCCACGCTGACGAGTGGGTAATCGCCATGCTTCTCGCGTGGATTTTCGGGAATATTAAGCACATAAGTATAGACTTCGTTGCCGCCTGATGTGTTGTCTGGTTCGTTCTGGCCGAGGACATGGGTGCAGGTGTTGTCAGAGGCATTGNTGTTGTCCCATGATTNCCATGCACNNTTANAGCCAGTTGCTGTTGGATNNCCCCGCCTCANNNTGGCGNTGCNGNACATNTTCAGCANCCTTTTTACTGCTTCGACCTGCTCCCCAGTCGTAGTACCATGAGGAGTTGGTGAGTGCCATGAGTTCATCGGCGCGTGCATCGCCCATGCCGAGCTTGGTAGGCCATTGCCAGCGGAAGATGCGGAAGAAACCGAGCTTGCCTGCCAGCTCCTTGGGGAGTATGATGGTTCTGTCTTGGCTGTTGGCGATGTAGCAATGGCTGTATCCAGTGCCTGCAGCGTCGTTGGCGACGGTACACATATAGCCGCGCTTCAGAGTGAAGGCGCGTGCCTTGTCAATCCATGGACCAGTCACGTATCTGTTTGTACCGTTGTAACTGCCAATTTCTTCAGTACAGGCATCGTCACTGTACATGGTGACAGGATAGAAAGGAGTGCCATCCGCATTTTTGTTGTCGCTGTGTACAAACACAATCGCACCGGCGCGGTAAATGCTGACACGGCAGTTGTCTCCGTCGGTCAATGCCACGCCATTGCTGGTGATGTGTTGCAGATAGGTTGATACGACGGTCGAAGGTCGCACTTTCTCGAACACTACGGCAGCATTGGGATTCTTGATGTCAATGCTTGCCATGGTGGCAAAAGGCTCTGCATCCGTGATGGTGTAATCGACAGCCTCTGCCAGTTCTACGGTTCCTGCCACTTGTGCCACTTTCTGGACAGGATTTTGTGCATTGGCTGTCAGTCCCAAGGCTATCAGCCATGCCATCGTTAGTTGTTTTAGTCTCATAATCGTCATAGGTTTGGTCTTGTACTATATATAAAGTATGTGTAGTGTTATTGTGCGGTGTAGAAGTCGGTGATGCGGATGATGGCACGGGCGCATACTGGGCAGAAGTCTTCCACTTCGTTGATTTTCATGCGGCATTCTTGCGCTGGGCGGTAGCATCCTTTGCTCTGGTATCCTGCCCCTTCAAACACGCCTATTGTTTGGGTGCAGCGGTTGAGTGCAGCCATGGCTTTGGTGTCCGTCTTGTCTATTTTTTTGAAGTTGGGCACTTTGGGGTCGAGTGGTGTGGGGATGGGCTGTTTCTTCGGCATCAGGTCTGCCCATTTTGAGTTAAAGTCTTTCAGCGTGGTGATGTTCGGCTCCCATGGCTCTGTGTCAGCAGGATACCACTCTGAATCCATGTCGTCATAAGCATACTCGTCGGCAAGGCCGGCATAGCTGTGTCCGAACTCATGCACAAAGACTTCCTTGAAGGTAGGGTGGTCGCTGGTAGAGCAGGTCACTTGGTTGTAGATGCCGCCACCGCCGTAGGTGTCGCTGTTGACCAGCACCATGATGTGCTCGAAAGGCACGCCCGAAAGGAGGTCGTAGATGCGGTGCATGTCTTGCGACATGAGGTAACGGTCGGTGTAGAACGTGTCGTAGTGGCTGCCAGCAGGGGTGGTGTGCCACACACCTTGATGCGGCACAGTCGGTCCTGCTTCTCTTGNTGGCGCAGCCACAGCCACGACGTTGAAGCGGTNTTTGAGCGACTTGAACGNTTCCCATGCAAACAAAGCATCGACAGCTCTTTCGCAATCNTGGTAAAACTTNCNCATCTGCTCNTCTGTGTAGCCTTCANCCACGATTGCCAAGTCAATGCNGTTCGNGACATNTACGCCTTGGAANGNATNGTAAGCAGTGGCTGTGAAGTTGCGGCCTTTGCCATTGCGAGGTTCATCCTTGCTCGTGACGGCAGGGGTGTTGGATTCTGTAGCCATTCCCTTCCATACATAATAGAAGGGAATGCCGTTGTCGCCAATCTTGCGGATGAGTATGTCCTTGGGGTCCACCGTGTGGGTCATTTCGGTGGTGACAGCTTGATGGTTGTTGGTCAGCGTGACGGTCACGTCGATGGGTTTCTTGGGGAAGGGAATGTTATAGGAGGTCTCGAAAGCTTTGTCCACCTTCTTGGCTTCGTCATATTGCAACCACTCTTGGAACAAGGTGGAGAATGTCCACACATAAATCACCTGTTGTGTTGCATGGTCTCTGACGGTCAGCTGTCCGTTGCCGTTCAGGAACTTCTCAGCCAGTCGGCTCTTTCTTCCTGCCCATCGGTCCTGTTTTTTCAGTTCTTGGAGATAGATGTGCTGTTCTTGATAGTTTCCTGCAAAGACATAATCCAATCTCAGGGTCGCGTCTTCAAAGTAGTCTTCAAAACGCTGTGCCGAAGCATTCTGTGCAAGCAAGAGGAGGATGGCAATGAGGGTTGTGGTTATCAATGTTTGTCTTTTCATCGTTTGTTATAAGGTAATAGTTTATACATCATTAAGTAACTTGGGGCGAAGATACGAAAAAAAAGTGAAGTGGAAGAAACTTTGACGTTTTTTCTTCCACTTCACCTGCAAATTCGTGCTTTTAATATAGCTTGTCTTGCAAAAATTGTCCTGTATGGCTATATGCACNTCGTNCCACCTCCTCTNGTGTNCNCTCCACCATCACATTGCCACCCGCCTNTCCNCCTTCGGGGCCGAGATCGATGATGTGGTCGGCACACTNGATGATGTCCATATTGTGTTCAATGATGAGGATGGTGTGTCCACGGGCAANGAGGGCGTTGAAGGCATCNAGCAGTTNGTGGATGTCGTGGANATGCAAGCCTGTGGTCGGTTCGTCGAAGATGAACAGCGTTGGTTCCGATTTCTCTTGGCTTAGGTAGGAAGCCAGTTTAATGCGCTGGTTTTCACCGCCCGAAAGGGTGGAAGAAGTCTGCCCGAGCTTGATATAACCGAGACCGACATCTTGCAGTGGCTTCAACTTACCGACAATCTTCGTCTGTTTGTGCTGGGTGAAGAACTCCACAGCCTGATTGATGGTCATGTTCAGCATGTCGTTAGCGTTCATCCCTTGGTAGGTCACTTCCAGAATGTCGCTCTTGAAACGCTTTCCGTGACACGCCTCGCACGCCAGCACCAAGTCGTTCATGAATTGCATCTCGACCGTGATAGTGCCTTCGCCCTTACACTCCTCGCAGCGACCTCCTTCGGCATTGAAAGAGAAGTAGGCAGGTGTGTAGCCCATTTGTTTGGATAGTTGCTGGGTCGCCATTAGTTTGCGTATCTCGTCCCAAGCCCCGATGTNGGTGACGGGATTGGAACGTGACGATGTGCCGATTGGGTTCTGATTGACGAAATCGACGTGTTTCACCATTGCCATGTCTCCCTCCAGCTTGGTGAAGAGTCCTGGCTTGTCAGCACTTTCACCCAAATAGCGTTTCATCGCCAAATAGAGGATGTCGCGTACAAGCGTGGATTTGCCACTGCCCGACACGCCTGTTACGCAAGTCATCACATTGAGGGGGAACTTGACATCAATGCCTTTCAGATTGTTGGAACGAGCGTTCTTTATGCAGATATAGTTGTTCCACGGGCGGCGGCTTTCAGGGATGGGTATCTGTTCTGCGCCTGTGAGATAGTCGAGGGTGTGGGATGGNGTAGACGCTTTGGNTTTTGTAGACCTCCCATCACTTTGGGGTGGAGGACCTGCATACATAATCTGCCCACCCAGACGACCTGCATCAGGACCGATGTCGATAATGTAATCTGCGGCACGCATGATTTCCTCGTCGTGTTCCACCACGATGACGGTGTTGCCCAACCGCTGGAGGGCGCGGAGCACATGAATCAGGCGTTGGGTGTCGCAAGAGTGGAGACCGATGCTTGGTTCGTCCAAAATATACATGCTGCCCACCAACGACGAGCCAAGGCTGGTAGCCAAATTGATGCGCTGGCTCTCACCGCCTGAAAGTGAGTTGCTTAGACGCGAGAGGGTGAGGTAGCTCAGCCCCACATCGTTCAGGAATTGCAGGCGGCTTTTGATTTCCACCAGCAGCCGCTTGGCGATTTGGGTGTCGTGTGCCGACACCTTCAGTGTGCGGAAAAACTCGTTGAGTTCGCTGACAGGCATTTCGCAGAGGTCAGTGATGCTCTTGCCGCCAATCTTCACGTATTCAGCCTCTTTCTTCAGCCGTCGCCCGTGGCAGGTGGGGCAGGCCGTCTTTCCGCGGTAACGTGCCAGCATCACCCGATACTGAATCTTATATTGGTTCGCTTTTAGCATGTCGAAAAACTCGTCGATGCAGATGGAGCGGTTTCCCCATTCGTTCTCTTCATACACGCCGTGCCAAAGCACGTCCTTTTGGCGTTGGGTCAGCTGGCTGTAGGGTGTGAAGACGGGAAAGTCCTCGTATTTCCCAGCCCTTCGCACAAACTCCTTCTTCCATTCCGACATCTTCTCGCCCTTCCAACACGCCACGGCACCGTCATACACGGAGAGTTCGGGGTCGGGGATGACGAGGCTCTCGTCAATGCCGATGATGCGTCCATATCCCTCGCATTCGGGACAGGCACCCACGGGCGAATTAAAGGAAAACATTTGGTCGGTAGGCTCCTCAAACTCGATGCCGTCAGCTTCAAACTTCAAGGAGAACTCCTGTTCTGTGCCGTCTTCAAACTGCAAGATGCAGCGTCCGTTACCTTCATAAATGGCAGTGTTCGCCGAATCCACCAAGCGATTGATGGTGGCTTTGTCATCTGCCACTTTGAGGCGGTCGATGACAAGGCGCATGTTCGCATTGGTGGCAGGTGCATTGGGCAAGAGGTCGGTGATTCGCTTGGTCTCGCCACCTACCTCCACACGTTGGAAGCCCGTCTTGTAATAGACATCCAACTGCTCAGCCAAGGTGCGACCATTCCGTATCATGAGGGGTGTCATCACCATCAGCCGTGAGCCAGCCTCATGAGCCAGCATACACTGCACAATATCGTCGGTGGTGTTCTTCTTGACCTCTTGTCCGCTCACAGGCGAAAAGGTGTGTCCGATGCGGGCGAAGAGCATACGTAGATAGTCGTAAATCTCTGTGCTGGTACCCACTGTGGAACGTGGGTTGTGGCTGCTCACCTTCTGCTCGATGGCAATGGCTGGCGAGATGCCTTCGATGAAATCGCAGTCGGGCTTGCTCATGCGTCCAAGGAATTGACGGGCGTATGTGGAAAGGCTTTCCACATAGCGTCGCTGCCCCTCGGCATAGAGCGTGTCGAAAGCCAGCGACGATTTGCCGCTGCCGCTCACTCCTGTGATGACCACAAACTGGTTGTGGGGTATCTGTACGTCAATGTTTTTCAGGTTGTTCACCCTGCATCCACGCACACTGATATAGTCCTTCAAGTCGGGCGTTTTCTGTTGAATCTTTTTCATATTGATGACAAAGTTAGGGAAAAAAGGCAACACCGAATGAAAATACTTGGCAAAAATGTTGTGAGTGAAAAAAAATCTATATATCCAGTTCGGAATAATCATCCTGTACGATGATGGTTCGGACAAATGCAGCACCGATAAGGTGGTGAAAGCGGATGGCAAATGGAAACTGCATACGGGTAAGTAAAGGCGGCTCACAAAGGATACGAATAAAGGCTACAGATCCTCTATCGGTCTGTAGCCTTTATTGATGCTTGTATATCAACATGAAGCGTGCATGTGGCGGTGTCAGTGCGCACCGTGTGCGAAATAACAGGCGCAGGGTGCGCATAATATATGATGCAGGGTGCGTGATTATATATAAGCAAGGTGCGCACATGGGATGACCCATGCACGCACCTTGGTAACATATTGGGTGGGAGAGTTTACTGCTGATAGCAGAAGTAATGTTTGCGCACCTTCTTGGCGGCAAGGGAAGGATTGAGCATATCGCTCGCCTCGGTCAGGTTGTGAGTGGTGCCGTCGTTGAAGCGAATCTCTATCTGGTCGTCGTCGAGGCTGTACATGTCTCTGCCCACTTCGATGTTGGCAATGAGCAGGTTGGCTTCTGCTGTGGGAATGCCGTAGCGTTGTGCCAATTCGTTCAGTTTTTCATGCTTGCGCGCTTCTTCGATGGGTTGGTCGCTCATTTCCACCTTGAAGATGCGGCGGTCGATGAAGTCCCGACTGAGCAACGAGAGAATGGGGTCAGGGTGGGTACACCACACCTTCATGGCCGACCAGATGTCGTTGTCGTCGAGTGTGAGGTAGTTGCGCAGGCATTCGGGATTGCTGACGAACATCTGCCTGTCAATCTCTTGATAGAGGAAGAAGTGCAGGGCAGGAGAGGCAAATAACTCAATGCCTTGGCGTGCAAGTTGCTTGGCGCGTGTCAGCGCGTTAATCATCACGTGCTCTGCTGCCACGGAGGTCTTGTGCAGATAGACCTGCCAGTACATGAGGCGACGGCTCACAAGGTAGTTCTCAATGGAGTAAATGCCTTTCTTGTCCACCACAAGCTGGTCGTCGGCAATGTCCAGCATGTCGATGATACGCGAAGAGCCGATGTTGGCTTCGTTCACTCCCGTGAAGAAGGCATCGCGTTTCAGGTAGTCGAGGCGGTCCATGTCGAGCTGTGAGGAGATGAGCTGATGGAGGAAACGCTTGGGGTAGTCATCCTTGAAAATCTTGATGGCAAGGGTGAGCCGTCCGCGAAACTCCTCGTTCATCTGCTCCATCACCATGAGGGAAATGTCTTCGTGGCAGATGCCGCTGATGAGCGTGTGCTCCAAGACATGACTGAAAGGTCCGTGCCCGATGTCGTGCAGCAGGATGGCTGCCTGCACGGCCTCTGCCTCGCTGTCGAAGATGAACTGTCCTTTCTGTTGGAGCGAGAGAATTGCCTTGCCCATCAGGTGGAAAGCTCCGAGGGAGTGCTGGAAACGGGTGTGTTGCGCTCCGGGATAGACAATGTTGGCACCGCCCAACTGCTTGATGCGGCTGAGGCGGTAGAAGGCAGGATGGCGCACGATGTCGAGCAACAAGCCGCGCGGCACGCGGATGAAGCCAAAGACGGGGTCGTTGATGATTTTTGCTGACTGCACGGGGTGACGGTTAGGCGTTTTGAGGGAGGAGTTGGGCCATCTGCTGTGCCACTTTCTTGGCTTCCTCTGCTGCCACTTCGGCAAAGCGTTCGGTCTTGTCGGCATAGATGATGGCACGCGAAGAGTTGACGATGAGACCGCAGTCTTTCGTCATGCCATATTTGCACACTTCTTCGAGGCTGCCGCCTTGTGCGCCGATGCCGGGCACGAGCAGGAAGTGGTTGGGGGCAACCTTTCGGATGTCCTCAAACATCTGCCCTTGTGTGGCACCCACCACATACATCATGTTCTCGCTGTTGCCCCATTCCTGACTCTTTCTCAATACTTTCTCGAAGAGGCGTTCCCCCTCGTTGTCTGTGGTCAGCTGGAAGTCGTGGCTGCCCTTGTTGGATGTGAGGGCAAGGAGGATGACCCATTTGCCGTCGTACTGGAGGAAGGGGGTCACGCTGTCTTCGCCCATGTAGGGAGCGACGGTGAGTGCGTCGAGGTTTATCTCCTCAAAAAATGTACGGGCGTACATGGCACTGGTGTTGCCGATGTCGCCGCGCTTGGCATCTGCGATGATAAAGTGTTGGGGGTAGTTCTCGTTCAGATAGGAGATGGTCTTTTCAAACGAAATCCATCCTTTCACGCCCATGCTCTCATAGAAAGCAAGGTTGGGCTTGTACGCCACGCAGTAGGGGGCGGTGGCATCGATAATGGCTTTGTTGAAAGCGAAGATGGGGTCTTCCTCCTTCAGCAGGTGCTCTGGAATCTTCTTGATGTCTGTGTCGAGACCCACGCACAGGAAGGTCTTCTTGGTAAAAATCTGGTTAATGAGTTCTTTGCGTGTCATAAGTGATATGGTTTTTATTATTTCTTCTGTAGAATGAAGCCCGTGACATTGACTTCGCATTCTCTTTCTTTATTAAAGTCATTGATATAGAAGGAGGTGGCATAGTAGCGTGTCTTGTCAGTGGAGCAGGGGAGTTGTATGGGGGCATCCATCTTGCGGGCATAAGTTCGGAGCGTGTCAAGGTTGACATAAACGGTGTCGAAAGTCTCCTCGCCGAGGGCTGGCACGAACTTCACCATTTTCTGCCCTTTTTTGCAGGAAACGGAAAGATTGTCGGTCTTGACCATGCGGCTGTAGCCTTCGGGAATGTCGATGGCGTAATAATAGCAGGAGTTGCTGATGGGGTGTGTGACGGCTTCCACAACGATGTCAGAATCGTCCTCGAGGAAGTCATAATAGAAAGAGATGTAGGTGGAGCTTTTCACGTATGCCTCTGTGTAACAATGCCCGTAGTTATCGCGGATGTATCTGATTTTGTCGTTCAGTTGGATGGCTTCTTCCTTGGGCATATCACGGAGGAGTTGCTCGTATTGCTTGGCGTCCAGAGGGAGTTG
>WFMB01000073.1 GCA_009177185.1 Bacteroidales bacterium | reverse complement strand
ATTGTAACTTTCATAGAATATCTCCATCGGTTTCGATTGTTTCTCCTGATCGCAAATTACACGTTCCAAGCCATTACTTATTAGATGTTTTGCAAGACTATCATTGTGACCTGAAAGATGTATTAGGATATACTCTGGCACTTGAGTGTCTGTAGCAGATGTATAGAACAATTCGTACATGACTATGGCGTAAGTTTTTGTTTTGCAAACCTCCTTCACTTTCTTGTCATAGGCTTTTAGCTGCTGTTTGTTATGGTCTGACATCACCAACGGAACGATATTTAATCGGCTCTCTGTTCCTTGCTGTTTAATTGGAACAAGGAAAAATGGTTTTGCATGGTCGGGGGATTGCAGCAATTGCATCACATTCTTCGCCTTTATCTTTCCCTTTTTAAATCCGCTTTTCTCTTTCGCCAACGCATACTGCACTTTTATTACACGCCCTAAATAATCAGTTTTATAAGTGTTCTTCTCTACCTTATATGTGGCTTTAGGCATCGGATGTAAATTCAGCAGGTCTATGCTCTTTGGGGTTACTGTATAGCTTGGATTGATAACTCCAAGATTTTCTCCTTTAGATGAAGATATAAGAACTTCATTCGTGGAGCTTGTATTAAATTTGAGCTCATGGTGATTATAAGGGCGTATCTTCTGCGGTAATAGTGTATCCTCTTTGTTTGCTATTGTTCCCCAGTATTGTAATTGTCTTGTATCATTTGCAATGGGAAGCCCCATCCATGTCGCATTGAGGCGGAGTAGTTCGGGGTGGGAATTAAAGACAAGAGCAAGCGACGGATGCTCAAGCAATGTTTCAAAAAAAGTCCCNTTTTCATCANGCGNAAGCACTTTNACAGAATCCATCGTTTGACTACTAAAAATCTCTGATAGTTGGAGAATGCGATTCTCTTTCCTTACTGAATCGGCTTGCTGTGCCAATCTGTCGTACACTGCACCTTTGCCAAATTCACTAATCTTGCCTCCTTTATAATTGTAGCGCAGATAATCAATAGGAGCTTCGGCTAGTTTTGTTCGTATGGAAGGCAAAGGATTGTCATTATCCGCCCATTGAGGGAAATTGCTATAGNCTTGGGCTGGATAGGTTGTATTATCTATNGGAAACNNCGCTATTTTTTTGGCGTTCTTGNNAAGGTCGCTTTGAATGTTGCTTTCCAGTACACCTTCCCATATATTGCTAACAACCTCCTTTGTTTTCGACTCAACGTATGATTCAACATACGCTCCAGCACTACCTATTGGATCAGTTATCCAGTCCAATAGCCCTTGTGCCATTGTGATGGACGTGAAACCTATAGCAAATACTAATGTAGCGAAGATTCGCTTATTTACTTGTTTGTTGAAATCTTTACTTTTTGACATCTTNTATGAATTTTTTTTGGTTCTCAGTANTCTGTTTTGATATAGNTTGATTNGCTTCAACTNTTTGTTTTTTTACCATATTTTCCAAAGATTTGTATGCATCGCCAACATATTCTAATTGTGCAGCCGTTACATCATCTGCCAAACTACTACCCGCAAACCATTCTGCTACACCTTCACCAATAGAAGCCCATATTCCGGCTCCCAAAAACTTGGCAACACTTCCGCCTAAGTTAATAAACTCACGAGAACTATTGTAATTCTCGTATGCTTGATGAATTTTTTCAAGTGCAGAGGTGGATATGTAGCAATTGTAATTGGGAGCAGGGATTGTAATAGAAAGCTTTACAAAATCATTCTTTCCTATAGCACGGCAGTATTCAGATCGGGCAGCATTAACAGTGCGACATAGAGCATCAGCCTCTTTCTGTAAATAAAGCTGTACTTCTCTTGGCTTGAGATGCCGACTGACCACCTGTTTGTATTGTGTTTCCATTTCATAAATGCTTGGCGAGACCTGCTTCGTGCTTGCGTAATCTATACACACATTTCTGAACTTGTTGCGGAAATACTCATGTTCTCTCAGTCTCAATACATATTCCATATAGCTGAGTTCCNCTTNCTCTTTCTGCATNTAGTCAGAAAGATTCTCNNTGAGAATGGNTTTTCTTTCAGCATCCCTGCCTTTTGTCTCTTGTACAATCTGCTGATGGTTCAAATATGGCATAGTCCTTTCCATATAGTATAGTTCATTCAAAGGTACAGAGCTAATGCTATTGCTAATGGCTTTTTGTATTTCTTTCTGAATAAACTGGACCTGTGCAGGATATTGCTGCATATACGCATCCAGCTTTTCTGGTGTATAAACAGCGACTTGTTGTAAGACCTGTGACTTCTTATCTTTCATTGCGTTAATCAGCAGATTATACAGTGGAGAACCCTTCTCCAGCTGTTCTGTATAGGATTGTAGTTCCTCAAATGAAAGCGACAAGCTTTNTATATTCATTTGCCCTATAGNCTCTTCCACTAAGCTCCGCAGTGATGGGCTTTGGGAATGAATCGTTATTAGTTTACTTAAATTATCTTCATTCCACGCTTTANACACATCACTCTTNNCAAAAGTTTGTGCATGCAGTGCCTCGGAAATAAATAATGGAAATAATAATGCAATAATCTTCTTTATCATAGAGTGAATCCCTTTTCTTTATGCCGATACACCCCATCACTCTCAGCGATTATACATTAATTATTATACAAGAAAGCATGGAGTTCATTAACGTTTATCTTANCTAAGGCTCTGGAAAACANCTNTGAGTAATAAACGATAACNATAACCCCATACTTGNGTATGNTGCCCCTTTGATGGCAAGCACCAAAATACNTACATCATCTGCACAAGATGGGCGNTAATGTTGACTCGTCCTACTCANAAGTTTTCCAGACTTTTAGCTAAAGGACAAAGACAATTAACGCCGTCTTGTTTTTTGGCTGGCACACTATAACATATGAAGATGTCATAGAGAGTTCCAAAAACATTTCAAAGGTATGTAAAATTGTTAAAACATCTGCAACAAAACAGCGAAAAAACGTGAAATAAAAGTCAAAAATGTGATTTGATGCAGAGAAATGACCTCAATAGAAAGAAAATGAGCATATCCATAGAAGAATGAACAACCTTTGCCACCTTCATATCAGAAGTGATGTCCCATTCGATATAAAAGCCTCTCTTTCATTCTCCGACAGAAAAGTATAACATCGGGCAAAAAGCACATAGAAATTCCGAGCGGTTTCCCCCCCCCCTCTAAATCGGAGTCCCCGACTCCGACTGACCGATGTCCCCGACTCCGATTGGTCGATGTCGGGGACATCGTTTTTAGAGGGAGAAGCAGAGAGGGGTACATACGCTCCACGGCAAGCATGAAAAAAGAGGTTTCCCTTTGTATTGTGCTCACTTTGTCGTACCTTTGTAGCACAAAATCATTTCAAAAACCTGATGGAACAACTATTGCGACTCACGGAGGACATCAGTGGCATCGTGTGGGGATGGCCGATGATTGTCCTGCTGCTGGGCACTCATATCTACCTCACGCTGAGACTGAAATTTCCGCAACGAAAAATTTGGACGGCTATCAGGCTGTCGGTGAAGAAGGACAAGGACGCCACGGGCGATGTGAGCCAGTTTGGCGCGTTGGCAACATCGCTGGCAGCGACGATTGGCACGGGCAACATTATCGGTGTCGCCACGGCTGTAAGCCTGGGAGGCCCCGGGGCGGTGCTGTGGTGCTGGCTGACGGGCGTNTTCGGCATCGCCACGAAGTATGGTGNGGGCTTGCTTGCNATNAAATACAGGGTAAAGACGAAGGACGGGNGAACCGTTGGCGGNCCTATGNATGCGTTGNAGAACGGGCTGAAGATGAAGTGGCTGGGCGTGCTGTTCTGTGTGTTTGCNGCAGTGGCANCGTTCGGCATTGGCAACACGGTGCAAGCCAATGCCATCAGCGAGAACTTGGCACTGGTGATGGGCGACTGGCTGTCGCCCGACCACNCGAAGNTGATGACGGGATTTGTGCTGGCAGCCCTGGTGGGCTTTGTGGTGATTGGCGGCGTGAAGAGCATTGCCCGCTGGTGTACGACCTTGGTACCGATGATGGCACTGCTGTATGTGCTGGGGTGCCTATATATATTATATGTGAACCACGCCTATTTGGGCGAGGCGGTTTCGCTTATCTTCGCAAAGGCTTTCTCGCTGGAAGCCGTGGGAGGCGGCACGGCTGGCACAGTGGTGATGGTGGCGGCAAGATATGGCATTGCGCGCGGTCTGTTCTCGAACGAGTCGGGCATGGGTTCTGCTCCGATTGTGGCTGCGGCTGCACAGACGAAGAATCCTGTGCGTCAGGCACTGGTGTCATCGACGGGCA
The DNA here is from genome assembly GCA_009177185.1 of Bacteroidales bacterium. Taxonomy (GTDB): domain Bacteria; phylum Bacteroidota; class Bacteroidia; order Bacteroidales; family Bacteroidaceae; genus Minthosoma. The sequence continues at coordinate 6,256 of WFMB01000073.1, read as the reverse complement.
CGTTTTGGGACACGGTGGTCATCTGTGCCATCACGGGACTGGTGATTGTGTCGAGCATCATCGCTTATCCCGAAATCAGCCAAGAGGATGGTGGCATGCTGACCAAGAAGGCGTTCGGCATGATTCCCTATGTCGGCTCACCGATTCTGACGTTTGGCATCATCACGTTCGCTTTCTCCACCATTTTGGGATGGAGCTACTATGGCGAGCGGGCGATGGAGTATCTGGCTGGCAGACGGAGCATCACGTTCTACCGCATCGTGTACATCCTGCTGGTGTATGCAGGTGCAACCATGAGCCTGGCACTGGTGTGGAACTTGGCCGACATCATGAACGCGCTGATGGCGATTCCGAACCTCGTGGCATTGCTGTTGCTCTCGGAGGTGATGGCAAAGGATACGCAACATTATCTGTGGAATAAAAACTTAGACGAAGAAGACAAATGATAGAAGACCTTTGTATCATCATGTTGACAGCGGGCATCACAAGCCTGCTGTTCAAGTTGTTCAAGCAGCCTGTGGTGCTGGGCTACATTGTGGCAGGCATGCTGGTGGGACCTCATGTGATGGGCGAGTCGTGGATTAGCAACGCGGAGAATGCTGCCACATGGGGCGAAATCGGTGTGCTCTTCCTGCTGTTCAGCCTTGGCTTGGAGTTCTCGTTCAAGAAACTGCTGAAAGTGGGCAGCACGGCGGTCATCGGTGCTGGTGTCATCGTGGTGGGCATGATGACAGCGGGCATGCTGACGGCCCACGCTTTGGGCTGGGGCGGCATGAACGTGCTGTTCTTGGGCGGTATGCTGTGTATGTCATCGACCACCATTGTGTTCAAGGCCATCGAGGAGGCAGGACTGCGCAGCCACCGCTTTGCAGGCGTGTGCTTCGGCATCCTCATCGTGGAGGACCTCTTCGCCGTGGTGCTGATGGTGCTGCTGAGTTCCATCGCCATGAAGAACAAGTTTGAGGGCGAGGAACTGCTGTGGCAGGTGGGCAAGCTGGTGCTGTACATCGCCCTGTGGTTTGTGCTGGGCATCACGCTGATACCGACATTCCTGAAACGCTTCAAGCAACACCTGAACGACGAGACTCTGACGATTTTCTCCATCGGTCTATGCTTGGGCATGGTGCTGCTGGCTGTGCAGTCGGGATTCAGCAGCGCACTGGGCGCATTCGTGATGGGTTCGGTGCTGGCTGAGACGATTGATGCTGAACGCATTGAGCACCTGATGCAGCCGATGAAGAACGTGTTTGGTGCCATCTTCTTTGTGTCAGTGGGCATGATGATAGACCCTGCCCTGCTCTTGCAATACTGGTTGCCCATCACCATCATCACACTGGTGGTGATAGTGGGGCAAATCCTGTTTGCCTCTCTCGGCACGCTCCTCTCAGGACAGCCTTTGAGGGTGGCACTGCAGACAGGCTTCTCGCTGGTGCAGATTGGCGAGTTCGCTTTCATCATCGCGAGTCTGGGACAGAGCCTGAAAGTGACAGATGCCAGCCTCTACCCCATCGTGGTGGCGGTCAGCGTCATCACCACCTTCCTCACCCCCTACATCATGAAGCTTGCCTACCCCACGCTCACATTCCTGGAGAACCACATGAGCGAACAGACAAGAAAACTGCTGGACAGCTATACGGAGAGGCGAAAGACTGGCAGCGGCACCAAAGGGAAGGCATGGGCTGCACCAGCCAGCCGACTCGTCAGGATGCTGCTGTTGCAAGTGGCAATGGCACCAGGCATCAACAAGTTCCTGCGCCTCTTCAACGAGAACCTATATGCACGCGAACGCTTGGCGGAATCAAAGCGTGGCTTGGAACGTGAGGTGGAAGACATGCTGATAAGCCTTGACATGAACATAGCCGAGGTGGAAGTGCCTGCCAACTCTGCTTTTGCAGGCAAGGCCCTGAAGGACCTGAGCATCCGAGGCAAAACGGGTGCCAGCATCGTCCGCATCATCCGCGGAGGCATCAACATCAACATTCCTGGTGGCAACCACAAGCTCTATCCAAGCGACCGCATCATCTTGGCAGGTTCAGATGCCGACATCGCCACATTCCGCCAACTGCTTGACATCAGCATGACGGACACCAGCAAGATGGACAAGAACACACACATCGTAATTGACAATTTCCCCATCACTGCCGACTCGCCCATCTGCGAAAAGAGCATCATCAGTTCGGGCATCCGCGAAAAGGGTGGCTGCATCGTCATTGGCATATTGAAAGCCAACGAAGAGACATTCATGAACCCTGACCCCAATATCGTGCTGCACGAGGGCGATGTCATCTTTGTGGCTGGCGAACAGCAGAAAATGCAGGAGTTCTTCAATTCGTAGTCAGGAGATAAAGACTGGTGGTTAGAAGCCAAGATTGTCATGTCTGCATAGCAATACAGGGCATTCCTTCCCTAAAAGCGTCTCAACCAAAGAAAAATTCCGAACTCCGAGATTTGAGCTTCGAGCTAATCCTTAACTTTGTGCCACTTATCGCAACACTCACTGTGGATTGCCACACAAGAGCGTTTCCGATACATCGGGGATGACTGGATTTGACAGCGAGATGAAGTGGTACGTAAGCATGCAGAGAGTCGATGCCCCTCTCTTAAATCTCAGACATCAAAGAATTAACTGGCGAAACTCGTTACGCTCTCGCTGCTTAATCGAAGTTTAGTAAATTAAGCCTAATTCCCTTGCAAGGTCGAGNGNACGAGNCATCGCCCAGAAANCCAATCGTCCTNAGGCGTTCTGACCAGCGGNGCTATAANTTCAGGANTAGTTGACAGCAGCCTCGTGTTGCCAATGAAGTTTTAGAGGATAAGGGTGCAGTTGGTGGTCTTGGTCTTGCTGCATCACGAAAATCCAAGGCAAGAATAAGCATGTAGAAAGCGTATGGCTTCCTTGTTTGGACGAGGGTTCAATCCCCTCCATCTCCACTACGTTACGACGGTCGGGTTATCGAACCTGACCGTTTTTATGTGTCTAATCCAAATATATTATACCCTTTGTGGTGTAATTTGAGAAAAACTCAGTATCTTTGTACCCCAAAGGGTATAATATGACAGAATTGGCAAAATACATCAAGGAAAGGCGTAAGGAGTATGGGCTTACGCAAGTGGAGCTTTCCCAAAAATCAGGGGTAGGTCTCAGGTTTGTGCGAGAATTGGAACAGGGCAAGGAAAGCCTGCGTCTTGATAAAGTAAATCAAGTGCTGTCTCTCTTCGGAGTGGAAATGACACCATCTAAAAAAATTGAGGGATGAAACACGCATTAGTTTATGCAAATTCAACGTTGGCTGGTATATTGACCGAAGATGACATGGGCTATGAGTTCAGATATAATGACGAGTTTCTGTCATCAGAGAACACACGCCCTATCAGTCTGACATTGCCGCTTACAGAGAAGCCATACAGGAGTAACGTACTTTTCCCGTTCTTCGATGGATTGATTCCAGAGGGATGGCTACTGGATATTGCTGAGCAAAGTTGGAAAATATCTGCTCGTGACCGATTCTCGCTTTTACTTGCCTGCTGCAAAGATTGCATCGGCAACATTAGCGTTGTTCCTGTTGAAACAAAGGATGCTGACCATGAATAAATGCTTATTTTGTTACAAGCCTTTGACAGATGGCGAAATAGATTATCATAAAGGATGTGCCCGTAAGATTTTTGAATCTTCGGTTATTCCCGAATTGCCATATACCCGTAACAACATTAAGGAATTGGCACACAAGATTGTTACAGCAAGTACAACCATCACAGGTGTTCAAGCCAAACTTTCGCTTGATATCGCTCGAGTGGGCAAGAACGAGCCTCAACGTTTCACCATCGTGGGGTTATGGGGACGTTTTATCCTGAAACCACAAACCACCCGATTTGCCAATCTTCCTGAAAATGAGGATTTGACCATGCACTTAGCCGAAGCTACTGGAATCAAAACTGTTCCACACTCTCTTATAAGGTTTGCGGATGGAGAGTTATGCTATATCACCCGACGAATTGACCGCACAAGGAAGGGTGAAAAAATTGCGATGGAGGATATGTGCCAGTTGTCCGAACGCCTAACAGAAGATAAGTATAAAGGTTCCTACGAACGCATCGCCAAACTAATCCGTCTGTATTCATCGGCTCCGTTATTGGATGTGACTAATTTTTGGGAGGTTGTAGTGTTTTCATGGCTGACAGGAAATGCCGATATGCACTTGAAGAACTTCTCACTTTACAGACCTGCTACAAATTATATGCTGACACCGGCATACGACCTTCTTTCCACTGTGCTTGTGATGCCAGAGGATGAGGAGGAATTGGCACTGACACTTAACGGAAAGAAGGAGAAAATAAAACGCAGTGATTTCGAGAAGGTGATGGCATATAGCGGCATGGACGAGAAAGCAATCAGCAACCTCTTCAATAAGTTTGCTAAAACTCTTCCGAAGTGGCATTCAATCATTGAAGCCTCTTTCCTGCCGATAGAGCAGCAGAAAGAATACCGTGAACTAATCGGACACAGGGCATTGAAGCTTGGGATTGGATAGCGCAACCTATATAAGTTCGATGGTCGGGTATTGAATCTGGCCGTTTTTTAGATTACAAAATTATTCGTACCTTTGCAGCCGAAAAGGTAAAAGGACAAGAAAAACATGAACGAGAACAACATTGGAACAGGACATCGTGTCGGATTTGGCAAATCTGGACTTTAGCCAAATCACTATCAGCGACATCATCAGGTATGTCATACAGTTTGGCAAGAACGTGCTTATAGCACTGGTCGTCTATTTCATTGGGCGTTTCATCATCAAATACGCCATCAAGGTACTGCGACAGGTGACACAGAAGCGACAGGTGGAGGCTTCGCTGACATCTTTCTTGAACAGCCTTATCTCTATTTCGCTGAACTTGCTTTTAGCCATCATCATCATCGGCATTTTGGGCATTGACACCAGTTCATTCTTGGCGGTATTTGCCTCGGCTGGTATCGCTGTCGGCATGGCACTGAGCGGCACGTTGCAGAACTTTGCTGGAGGTGTGCTGATTCTCCTCCTAAAGCCCTATAGAGTGGGTGATTTCATTGAGGCGCAAGGATTTGCTGGCACGGTGCGCGAGATTCAAATTTTCAACACCGTAATGACAACTGCTGACAATCAGACCATCATCATCCCCAATGGTACTTTGGCAACAGGAAGCCTGAAGAACTCGACCAAGGCAAGCACAAGACGTATTGACATTGACGTGGAGGTTGCCTACGGAACGAACCCTGACGATGTGAGAAAGGTGTTGAATGACATCATCGCTGCTGATGAACGCATCATGAAAGCGCCTGCTGACAAAGCACCATTCATCCCTATGACCACGATGGGCAGCAGCAGTATCGTGTTCCAAGTACGAGTTTGGGCAGACGCTACGGACTATTGGCCTGTGAAGTTTGAGACGACAGAGAAGATTTATCGAGAACTGACCAAGGCTGGCATTGAAATTCCGTTCCAGCAAATGGATGTACACATCAAATCGTAAACAACGGTGATAAGGAACATCATCTTAGACCTTGGAGGCGTATTGCTTGACATTGACCTCGTCTATTGTATGCAACAGATGAGTGCATTGGGCATCGACCTCAAGGCGTATGAACAAGCAGAGAAGCAAGCAACCGCTGGAACAAAGGCAGCTGTGTTGGGGGAAGGTATTGTGGCTAACGGCGCAATGCACCTCTACCAAACAGGCGACATCTCCACCGAAACGTTTCTGGAGGGAGTGAAGAAGTATTGCCGCCCAGGCACAACGACGGCGCAGGTGCTGGAGGCTTGGAACACGTGCTGTATTGACATCCCCCAATATCGCTTGGACAAGGTGAAGGAACTGAAAGAACGGGGCTACCGAATCTGCATGCTCTCCAACACAAACGAAGCACATTGGGTGAAGATTATGAACCAATGCTTCGGGGGACAGGAGGTGGTCGATAGTCTTTTCGACCATGTGTTCCTCTCCCAAGAAATGCACATGGCAAAACCAAATGATGACATCTATTTGGAGGTGTTAAAACAGCTTGGTGCAGAAGCAGAGGAGTGTCTCTTCATTGATGATTCTAAGACGAACCTTGAAGCTGCTGCTGCCTTGGGATTCCATACCCTGCATGCGGCTACGTCCAAGACGAAAGACGGAAAAGTGATAGGAAGAGCTGAACAAGAGTGGATGGATGAGATAGAAAAAAAATTGCAGCGTTGCAGTGTTTCTCAACGCTGCAATTCCTTTTCCGTATTTTTAACTT
>WFMB01000046.1 GCA_009177185.1 Bacteroidales bacterium | reverse complement strand
CAGTTGGTAGAGCACAACCTTGCCAAGGTTGGGGTCGCGAGTTCGAGTCTCGTTTTCCGCTCATCATTTAGACATTCGTTTTTTCATAGCATTCTGTGTATCAGAGGCCGAGAGGTTTCTGATACTTTTTATACCTCCAATTAAAGCAGTGAAAACAAATAAAACAGGGGCGAAAACGATACTACGTTTCCGCCCCTGCCTATATGGGATGAGACTTTATTATATATCAATGTCCATTACAGCACTCCCTTGCTGCTGGGAAGTTGGAACTTGTAGATGTCGCGCTTCACCGCCATCTTAATGCTACGCGCCAGTGCCTTGAAGATGCCTTCTATCTTGTGGTGCTCGTTGTCACCTTCTGCTTTAATGTTGAGGTTCATGCGAGCTGCATCGCTGAAGGACTTGAAGAAGTGGAGGAACATCTCGGTGGGCATATCGCCGACACGCTCTCGCTTGAAGTCGGCATTCCACACGAGCCACGGACGACCGCCAAAGTCAAGTGCCACCTGACAAAGACAATCGTCCATCGGGAGGGTGTAGCCATAGCGTTCGATGCCTCGCTTGTCACCAAGGGCTGTGGCAATACATTCGCCGAGGGCAATGCCCGTGTCCTCTATGGTGTGGTGCTCATCTACGTTGAGGTCTCCCTTCACATGGATACGAAGGTCGATGCCTCCGTGTTTACCAATCTGCTCCAGCATGTGGTCGAAGAAACCAAGACCAGTACTGATATCACACTGCCCTGTCCCATCAAGGTTCAGACTTACATCGACATCCGTTTCCTTCGTGGTGCGACGTACAGACGCTGTGCGCTCGCCTGCAAAGAGGATTTCGGTGATTTCATCCCACGACTGCACATTGTCGCCCAAGATAAGATGCTTACAACCAAGGTTCTGCGCCAGCTGCTTGTCTGTTGCACGGTCACCAATCACATAGCTGTGGGCAAGGTCATACTCACCCGTCATGTATTTCGTCAACATGCCAGTGCNTGGNTTGCGCGTGGGCAAATNCTCNNCGGGGAAAGAACGGTNGATGAGGATGTCGTCGAACGTGACCCCTTCGCCTTTCAAGGTGTTGAGCATGAGGTTGTGAGTAGGCCAGAAGTCCGCTTCGGGATAGGAAGCAGTGCCAAGACCGTCCTGATTGCTCACCATGACAAACTCAAAGTCAAGTTTGGTACGGATGAAATGAAGGTTGCGAATCACACCTGACACAAACTGGAATTTCTCGAAGGAGTCTATTTGCTCGTCGGCTGGTTCGACAAGAATTGTGCCGTCGCGGTCAATGAAAAGTGCGGTCTTCATAAGTTAAGCGTATTGTCTGAGTGCTGAAAGCAGTTTTGTATTCTCGTCTTTGGTGCCTACGGTGATGCGGAGACAGTCGCCACAAAGGTGTACACGTGCGCGGCTACGTACGACAATCCCTTTCTGTACCAGATACTTATAGATGTCATCTGCATCGACCATGCGGACAAGAATGAAATTGGCATCGGTCGGATAGACTTTCTTGCAAATGGACAGGAGTGTTAATGCCTTCATAAGCGCCTCACGCTCTTCCAGTATCATGGTAACATGGCGTTGCAGGAGGGTCGCATTACCCAGAATCTCAAGGGCTTTCTTTTGGGTGAGCACATTCACGTTGTAGGGGTACTTCACCTTGTTGTACAACCCGATGATTTCGGTACTGGCAAATGCCATGCCCAAACGGATGCCTGCTGCCCCCCACGCCTTGGAGAACGTAGCAAGTACAATAAGGTTGGGGAACCGCTGGAGGTCGAGGCGGAAAGGCTTATGCGCAGAGAAGTCGCTGTAAGCCTCATCTACGATGACAATGCCCTGAAAAGCCGTGATGACTTTCTCTATCTTTTCACGCAGGAAAGCATTGCCCGTAGGGTTATTAGGCGAACAGATGAAAATGATTTTTGTGTTCTCGTCACATGCAGCGAGCAACGCATCTGGGTCAATATCATAGTCTTCCGTCAAAGACACCTTGCGGTACTCTATGTCATTCACATCGGCACAGACCTCATACATACCATAAGTAGGAGAGATTGCCACGACATTGTCCTGACCAGGGCGACAGAAGATACGGAACGGCAGGTCTATAGCTTCATCGCTTCCGTTGCCCAAGAAGATGTTCTCCACAGGAACTTTCTTCATCGGAGCAATCGCCTGTTTCAGTTCCTCTTGTAGAGGGTCTGGATAACGATTCACCCCATTAGGATACGGATTTTCGTTAGCATCAAGAAATGTATCTGCTTTTACGCCCTTGAACTCGTCACGAGCGCAACTATATGGTTTGAGCGCCCAAATGTTGGGACGTACCAAGTCTTGTAAATTCTTCATAATGATTGAATCCTTATGGTCATTGCATTCTTGTGAGCATCTAACTGCTCTGCTTCTGCCATCAATTCAACAGCACGACCGATGGAACGGATGCCCTCTGCTGACAACTCTTGGAAAGTGATTTTACGGCAGAAAGAGTCGAGATTCACTCCACTGTATGCCTTAGCATAGCCCGATGTGGGGAGCGTGTGGTTGGTGCCAGAAGCATAATCGCCTGCCGACTCGCAGGAGTAATTGCCGAGAAAGACGCTACCTGCATTCACCACCCTGTCGGCAAAGGAGGAATAATCTTTGACAGCAAGAATCAGATGCTCAGGAGCATACTCGTTGGTTATCTCGACGGCTTCATCGATGTCTTTGACAATGATGAGTTTGGAGTACTCTAACGACTTCTCTGCTATTTCTTTGCGAGGCAACAATGCCAATTGACGGGCGACCTCTGTATCGACCTTTGCTGCCATCGCTCCAGAAGTCGTAATAAGAATGACCTGAGAATCAATCCCGTGTTCTGCCTGAGAAAGCAGGTCGGCTGCCACGAACATGGGATTTGCTGTATCATCTGCTACCACAGCAACCTCAGAAGGACCTGCGGGCATGTCGATTGCCACCTCGTGTAGGCTTACTTGCTGCTTGGCTGCCGTCACAAACTGGTTGCCTGGACCGAAAATCTTGCTCACCTTCGGTACTGACTCTGTACCGTATGCCATCGCACCAATCGCTTGAACCCCACCTGCTTTGAAGATTTTGCTAACACCTGCCACCTTCGCAGCCATCAGGATAGCAGGATGTACCTTACCATCACGGTTAGGGGGCGTACAGAGGATAATCTCCTTGCAACCAGCAATCTTGGCTGGCGTGGCGAGCATCAATACTGTGGAGAACAAGGGGGCAGTACCCCCAGGAATGTAGAGACCCACCTTCTCTATGGGTACTGACTTCTGCCAGCACACTACGCCTGGAGCAGTCTCCACTTTCTCGCCTTCAAATTTCTGCGAGGCATGGAACTTCTCAATGTTGGCATGGGCAAAGACCAACGCCTTCTTCAAATCATCAGACACGAGTGCCTCCGCCTCAACCATCTCCTCGTCAGAGACTGCCAGAACGTCAAGCTGCACCTTGTCAAACTTTTCTTCAAAGGCTTTGACAGCAGAGTCGCCATCCTTCCGAATCTGCTCAAGCACGGTCTGAACCGTTTCTCGTAGTTCGGAGGCATCGCGATGCGGACGCTCCAAAAGTGCCCCCCACTCTGTCTTGCTGGGATATTTAATAATGTTCATTATAGTATCATCTTTTCAATGGGTGTCACCAAGATGCCTTCAGCACCGAGAGCTTTCAACTGCCCTACAATCTCCCAAAAGTGCTTCTCGTCGAGCACAGCATGCACTGAACACCACGCTTCGTCCGCCAACGGGATAATGGTAGGACTCTTCAAGCCTGGCAACACCTTCACAATATCGTCCAATCGTGCCTTAGGTGCATTCATGCGCACATATTTCTTATCCTCGGCAATCAATACAGAGTTGATGCGGAACAACAAGTCATCCAAGATAGCCTTCTTCTCTTCCGACAAGTTAGGGTTGCCAATCAACAGCGCCTCACTCTTCATCACCACTTCCACCTCTTTCAGGTTGTTGCTCACCAACGTTGAGCCTGAGCTAACAATGTCGAAAATACCATCTGCCAAACCGATGCCAGGAGCAATCTCCACAGAGCCTTGAATCACGTGGATATCGGTCTCCACACCTTTCTCNTTCAAGAACTTGNGGAGANTTACAGGATAAGACGTGGCTANCTNCTTTCCANTAAANCACNCCACACCTGANTAATCCACAGCCTNTGGAATAGCCAGCGAAATACGGCACTTGCNGAAACCCAAACGCTTCACGATGTCAGCCTTTTCACCACGCTCCACAAACTCATTTTCGCCAACAATACCGACATCAGCCACACCATCCGCAACCGTTTGTGGAATGTCATCGTCGCGGAGGAACAACACCTCCAGTGGGAAGTTGGACGACTNGACGAGCAGCGTGCGCTTGCTCGAGCTCACTTTAATGCCTGTCTCCTTCAGAAGATACATGGTGTCTTCAAAGAGACGCCCCTTTGATTGAACAGCAATACGTAACATATATAATAAGTGTTTTATTCGTTTGTTAAATTATCAATTCTCAATTGGCTGCGTCGAGAAAAATCTTTACCGCCAATTACTAATATAATGCCCCATGAAACGTCATAATGGACTTGTTCGATGGGATATAAGTTGAAATTGTAGGATGTTGACGACAAGAATCGTCGTGTCGGAAAAACTCCAAAATTGAACTATACGGAAACCTTTCCGTGTCGAACACCACATAGTCGTAGTCTCGATACAGCACATCTGTGCTGGGCAAGTCGCCTTGACGCGAATGAAACACGTCATACTGAAACCGATGCTTCTCNACTATCGCCTGCATANCTTGCAAGNTCACNCCATCNCNCACCAACAAGAACTTCTGTTTCCGTTTCTCCGTCTTCTTGGANNANCACACCNGCACTTTCNGCATCAAAAAGGTNATCATACCCTTCACCACAATAGCCAGAGTTATAAACGCTGAATAGAGAAAACTACAATGCGTAAAATGCTTCTTGAAGAAAATCACCATCGCCTTATGAAACGCATTTACATATCGTATTGAATCCTTCTTCGTGCTCTCCCCCTTGTAGTGGAGGATGCTGGTCGGAATGTAATAGTTCTGGTATCCAGCCTTCAACACCCGATAGCTCAAGTCAATGTCCTCGCCGTACATAAAGAACGTCTCATCCAGCAGCCCCACCTTATCAAGTGCCTCCTTCCTAATGAACATGAAAGCACCGCTCACAATCTCTATCGGATTGATAGACTGCTTATTTAGATATTGCATGTAGTAACGACCAAACAGGCGACTCTTCGGGAAGAGAGCAGACAAACCTGACATCTTACAGAACGCCACAAATGGTGTCGGGATACCTCTGCGCGACTCAGGCGCAAACGCCCCATCCACCTTCAGCATACCTACACCGCACATACCAGCCTGCGGGTGCNCATCCATAAAATCAATGCACTCCCTCAGCGAACGTTCTCCCACAATCGTATCGGGATTCANCANCAACACATATTCCCCCCTTGCTTGCACGATAGCTTGGTTATTCGCTTTCGAGAACCCCAAGTTCTCCTGGTTCTCAATATACCGAACCCATGGGAAGCGGCTCTTCAAGTAAGTCATCGAGTCATCCGTACTGGCATTGTCCACCACAAACACCTCGCCACTCAAACCACACAATGCCTTTTCCACCGAGAGCAGACACTGCTCCAAGTAGTAGCGCACGTTATAGTTCACTATGACCACCGAAAGTTTCACAGCCTCACAATCCCATTTTACCGTCCTACTCGTTGTTCACACCTTCCAAATAGGTCTGAACCTTCTCGCACGAAGGCCAGCAATACAATGTGGTGAACAAAGCCACCAATGCACAGAAGATGCCACTCACATTCATCGTTACATAATAAGCAACCACGCCCAGCACCGCTGTCAGACACAAAAGAACCATCCGCACAACACTCCAGACATGATACGCATTCAGAGCTTCATCATTGTTCATACGCCTCAGTCCCCTTGTCGTGTTCAGCACAAATAACCGCAACGCCACGGGAATGCCCACTATCGTCAGCAAAATCACAACCGTGTTCAACTTAAACTCCATCTCAGAGCGAGAAGCAACGATGCCGTTAGGAATAACATCCAACTCGCCCAACACAACAACAACAGCCACAATCACCCACGCCATCAGCAGCTCTACCTTCAGAACCCTCAAAAGCTTTTCTATATATTTTACCATAATTCTTTCTTTTAGCCATGAAAGCAGTGTCAACTATCCTTCACAGGCACCCTGTTCACCAACGAGCGTCCCAGCGTCACTTCATCCGTGTACTGCAACTCATCATTGATGCTCATTCCTCTCGCCAACATGGTCAATTTCACTTCAGACCATCGTTGCAACTTCCGAGAAATATAGAAATTCGTCGCATCGCCCTCCATCGTCGAGCTCAAGGCAAAGATAACCTCTTCCACCCCACCCCGACTGACACGCTCAATCAGACTTTCAATCTCCAACTGTCCAGGTCCAACCCCATCCATAGGCGAAATAACACCGCCCAATACATGGTACAGCCCCCGATACATCTGCGTCTGCTCTATTGCCATCACATCCTGCACATTCTCCACCACACAGATTTGCGAAACATCACGCATCGGGTTCGCACATATCTGACACACCTCTTCATCGCTAATGTTGTGGCACACCTTGCAGTAATGCACCCCATGACACAATGTAGAGACAGCATCCGTAAAGGCATCAATCCTCCCCACATCCATCCGTAACATGTGCAATACCAAGCGCATGGCCGTCTTTCGCCCCACACCCGGCAACTTAGAAAACTCATCCACTGCACGTTCGAGCAATGCCGACGAATACTGCTGATTCATGTCAGTCCCTTGTACGTTTAGCCAAAATCGACTGCAAAGATAACGAACTTAACTGGGCTGGCAAAGAAAATGCACTTGCAAAGTGATTTGCAGGTGCATTTGTCGTCTAAAATGTGTGCCTTATATCCATTTTGNNAGAAAGCGGAACACACTCCTGAAGATTGTAAACGTCTTGTANGCNGTGATGCCATACCCAATCATGTTCATCNATCGGCTTGACGAGTTCGTGAACATCCTATTCGCTGGCATGAAACTACTTGACACACCACCTTTCAGTTCATTAAAACTCCGCTTCATCTGTCGCTTGACCCGCGCCTTCTCCGCACGGATATCCTCCAGCGACATATACGTCACCCCGTTCATACCGAACCTCCTTCCTCGTCATAGCCATCCATATCCCGAGCCAACGACTCAGCCAGACGGTGAATCTGCTCATCTTTGCCAACCTTATCCAACAGTTCCTCCGTGATGGTTTGCCCCTCCAACAGCTGTCGGCCGAACACCCTCACGAAACGGTTCTCAATGAGCGGTTTCCTGAACAGATATACAATCCAAATGATAAGCAGCAATCCAATGCCCACAAGATAGTAACTCAACGTCTCGTTGCCCGTCAACAGTGCCACCGTCTTCACCACACCTGTGCTCAAAAAGAAAATGGCACTCGTAGCCAAGGCAAACGCAATCGCCCCCAGCACCACACACGTGGTCAACACCGTGAGCCGTTCCGCCGCCACCAAGCGCAGATAACGCTCCACCCTGTAGATAAGCCGTTGCAAATCATTGTTGATTTGGCTCGAAGCATCCATCACACCACCAGTCTTATTCCACATCAAAATCCTCGGCAGGAACAACTTCCTTTCTCCTACCAATGTTCTTGATGTCCTCCACCAACTTGTCAAAGCCCTCCTTATCAAGCTTGATACCACGCTTCTGAAGTGCCTCCTTAATCTTCGCACGCTGATCCACACCCTTTTCAGGAGCAAAAAGCAAACCAACAGCTGCGCCAGCCACAGCACCACCTACAAANGCAGCCACCAATGCAATACCATCACCTNTAGTCATAATCGTGTCAANTNAAGAGATAAAAAAATGCGTTNATGTNTCTATTGCGAGTCAAATGTACAANATAATCCATTAANANAAACACATNNTCCGTNGNTTAACTTTTTTTNACNTGCTTTNCGCNCCCNATATGGCNAATAAGNCCTAACTTTGTACACATCATTCAATCATTAACACATTAAGTACACATTTTATGAAGAAAACACTCATGATGGGCATCGCACTCGTTGCAGCCCTTGCCTTCGTTTCATGTAAGTCATCTGAAAGCAGCTACAAAAAGGCATACGAGAAAGCCAAAGCCAACGAACAGGCACAGACCATTGCAGCCGACCAAGTAGAGACCGCCCCTGTGTCTGTAACTCCTGTTGTTAGCACTCCCGTTGCCCCAGCCAACACCGAGAACGACCGTCAGGAACGCCTCTCTGTCATGAACGGCGGAAGCCTCAAATCCTTCAACGTCGTATGCGGTTCATTCAGCAGCATTGACAACGCCAACAACCTCCGCAACACCCTCGTGGCAAAAGGCTACTCAGCACAAGTGGCACAGAACCCCGAGACAGGCATGTACCGCGTCATCGCCTCTTCATTCGACGACCGCGCCGCAGCCGTCCAGTCACGCGACCAGCTCCGCGGCTCTTACCCCGACGCTTGGCTGCTCTACCGCACATACTAATAAAGACATCATTACCAATCACTCATAAAGAGGTGCCCGCCTGTATCCCATACAGACGGGCACCTTTTGTTTGAGAAAGCACGGAATACTACGACTAAAGGCTAATAACCAAGAAAGAAGCCTAATGCCATGACAAGAAATCCAATCATTGTACTATAAGAAATACAAGAATACGATATAATCATAGACAAAAGTAAAGCGAATGAAATAGGACGATTGGTTGGCATAGTTCCATATTTTATCAGACAGTCCTTGATGCGGTACCTTTTGTATACTTTTAATAATAAACGATTTTCCTTTTCTCGCTGTAATGCTCATCTTTGTCTTGGATTGTCCTATAAGTCCAGTTCCCCTTTGCGTCGTGTGTTATATACGTATATTTATGTATCTTCCCCTTTTCATCTTTATAACCAGTGCGTTTCCCCTCTTGGTTATAGATATAAATCTTTGTATCACTCTCCCCCATGTGTGCCCAGTATAGACCGACTACCGTCTTCCCGTTCCAACTCCATTTTGAATGCCCATTACCAGTTCCGACGATTCTGCCTTTGTCATCACGGTCATAACCGAAAGGATTATAATCATCCAATACGTCTGCTTCTTCACCTTGCAACTCGCCATTTCTGCTGAAAATGTGCGTCTGTGCATATTCATATTCGTTGTTT
>WFMB01000048.1 GCA_009177185.1 Bacteroidales bacterium | reverse complement strand
TTTTGCTACATGGTTAATCCGTATACAGGAGAATTAGATCTAATTCAAAACGTTTTAGCTCAAACCATTTCAAGAACTGCTAATAGTGTGACAGCAGATGAATTTGATACCTTGACGTATATTACAACTTCTTATTATGACTCTTTAGGTATGGACGCATACATTGCAGACTTTGAAAACAAACCGATTTTAACAAAGGTACCCTCTGCATGATCTATCACGCTTTTATATTAAATGAATTTGCATTAAAGGGAATTGCAATTGTTTGTTTTACACTTATTGCTTTTTCCCTTTCTTTACTTGCTTATAAAGCGATGAAATAAAAGAAAGGCTCGAATATGTCAGCTACAAATAAGACACCAAATTATGACTTGCCGCAATGGATAGGTTCAGATCATCCCACTTGGCAAGGCGATTTAAACGCCGCTTTTTTAACCATTGATTCCACAATGAAAGCAAACGCTGAAGAAATTGAAAACGCCAAAAACGATGCGACTGGTAGCGTTGAATATTTCACGATGACTTGCGACCTTTGGGATAATGGCACGATTGCCGCCAAAGCCCCGACTCAAGAAGATACAGGCGATGAATCCGAAAACGAAACACCAAGCGAAACGCCTACAGAGTAGAGGTATAAAATGGCCTATTCCAATACTACCGACTTTTTAAAATTGCCACAATGGATAGGTGCAGATCATCCCACTTTTGCAAGCAATAATGGAAAACAAGGCGACTTTAACACCGCCTTTAGTCTGATTGACGCAAACGCAAAATCACAAAGCCAAACACTTGAAACCACAACCCAAACGGCTAATAACGCAAGCGGTCAAGCAGCCAATGCTATTTCTTTAGCAAACGCTTTAAGTCCTAGAGTCGACACTTTAGAGGATGACTTACAAGCAACCCAAACAACGCTTTCCAATTCATCCTTAGACGCTTCAAGCGCTTTGGCAAACTCCAAGCAAAACGCCAAAGATATAGCCAAACTTCAAGAAGATTTAAAGGCTACAACTTCAACCGCTAACAGTGCAAGTTCGACCGCTTCAACCGCCAATAGCACTGCAAACACTGCTAAATCAACCGCAACCACTGCAAACACAAACGCCAATAAAGCCTTAACAACCGCTAATGCAAACGCTACAAGCATTAGCGATTTACAGGATACTATAAGCGATTTGCAAACTTCCTTAACTTCACTGCAAACAAAAGTCAACTCAATTACATCCATGACAGACGCAAACTTTAAAACCAAAACGCTTAATATCTTATATCCTGTAGGCTCTGTTTATTTAACAGTGGGAACAACAAGCCCACAAGCTTTAATCGGTGGTACATGGACAAAAATCTCTAGCAACAAATATTTAAAAACCACTTCAAGCGGTGCGAACACGACAGGCGGAAACACGAGCGTTTCCTTTAAGATAACAGAACGCCAAACACCGTGGAAACAATGCGGTGAAGAAGCGCAGGGATTCGGTTTAACCAATGCCAATGTTCAAAATAGCGGAAACGCCGCCTTTGGTTTCGCTAATCGTGTATCCGTTGCTAGAGGGGATGTAGCCAATCAAAACTCGGTTTCATTTAATTTAGACCCCTCTTATATAACCGTTATTGCTTGGCGGAGAACTGCTTAGAAAAGGACTTATTTTATGAGTGCTTCAAACTTTACACCATATTTAAAATTGCCGCAATATGCACCGACTGATAAGCCTACATATCTTGGTGATGCCAATAGCGCTTATCTTGCCATTGATACAGGTTTTCATGAGGTGCAAGGAATTGCGCAAAGCGCTTCAGACGCTGTAAATTCCATTAACCTTGATACTTCAAATATAATGGACACGCTGAGTTCTGTTAGTGCTACACAAAAAACCCAAGGGTCATCTATCATGACCTTGACTAAAGATTCACAAAGTCAAGCCGCTGATATTTTAGCCGCTCAAAATGCAATTAAAGACTTGCAAGCAACCCAAGGAACAATGCCTGTTGCAACATTTAAGCAAATGCTTTTAAACACCGCTTATCCAATCGGTTCTATTTATATTTCCACATCGTCCACTAATCCCGCTTCACTACTAGGAGGAACATGGATTTCTTTAAGTGGTCGTTTCTTAATTGGCGCTGGTTCTTTAAGCACTGCTACAGGAAGCGTACAATTTAATGCGGGATCAACAGGCGGAAACTATCAAACATACATTACCGAAAAACAAAGCCCTTATAAAATGGCTGCCGATGAAAACAAGGATGATTGGGGCCTAGTTCGTGGTTCCACCGCTGATGTAGGCTTTGGTGATCGTGTGGTTATCGGAAAATCAAATGAACAACATCCCACTGCACCTTTTGATGGTCAAGACCCATTTACATTAATGCCACCTTATTTAGCGGTTTTCATGTGGAAAAGAACGGCTTAATGGGAACACTTGAAGTAAACTCTATTTCAAGTTATAAAACCTTTAAAAGTTCTAGACACCTTTTGAAGTACCCAAAATAAAAACCCATGGATTAACCATGGGTTTCTTTTTAGTATTCAATTTCTGTCACTTTAATAAATTTAAATTCGGGTTTACTTGGTACAGGCTCTAAAGAAAATTCTAAAGCTACATTTTCTTTTCCAGCTTTTTCTGCACTCTTTAAGATTGCCATGAGCTTATTCAAGCACTTAATAGAACCCGTTTCATAAACATTGTTGCCAATATCTTTGAGATACCCTTTCGAGAAACTCTTTTCGGGTTGCTCTGAGTTTTCAATTCTGAAAACACAAAGCGAATTTACAACCATTACAATTTTCTTTCTTACTTCAAGACTACCAAATAAACTTTTGGCTTCAGAGCGGTTACTTTCGATTTGCTCAGCTTCAACTTGTGAAAGAGAAGCGCTTTTAAAAATGAGTTGTTTAGACCACATAAATTTTTTACCTACTTTCTGCATACCTTTTTCAAGGCCTTTTTATTGTACTATCCTTTATATAATTTTTCAATAGTCGACTCAACTTTTTCTTGCAAAGATTGAGCCTTTATAAAATAAAGCTGATCAAACACCAAAAGGTCGTTTTCCATATCTATACGCCAGTTTGCGATAGAATCTTGAAAATCAGCTAACTCTTTTCCGATGAAATACTTGCTTTCATAATCCAATTTATTAAATAATAAATTGATTTCAACAAGCTTTCTTATAACTTGATGATACCACTCTAAGGAGTTATTTTCNCATTGCTTTTGCACGCTGTAAAACTCTTCTTTCATTGCTTCACCTTTTGCGATGAGCCTTTTTATTTCATCGAGTGTGTAGCCGCCTTTGGCCATAACGACACGGTCTTTATGGAAAACAACATTTGAAATGACAGGTGTAAAAACTAAACTTTGATTATAATCAAGATCCTCTATAGTTGCTTCAATATTCATCGACTATACCTCCATTATATTTTGCTTTGCGCAATAGCAGCATAACTCATCAACGGTTTCAAGAAAAGCTTTTTTACTTGGTTTCTTTAAATAGATACTTTCATACCCATCTTTTAATTCAATGTAGTAAAGTTCACTTTTTTCTGCATCGCCATACCACTTACCAATTCTCTTTACTATTTTTTCTTGACTTCCTAGAAAGGCTCTATAAAGCTCACCATTTAAAAGTTCACTATCTATAACCTCTTTGTCATGGCGTAACCATTTAGGGCTTAGAGCATCGTTTATAGCGCCAAAACCACACACAAAACAACTTTCTGCTTTGTCGGTTTCCTTTAAGCGCCCATAGGTGAAAACATTCTCCTGAAGTTCAATCACTAAGCCCATTTTACAAACAAAAACTTGCTTAATCTTTTTGAGTTGTTGCCTATGGTTCTTGGCTAAATACTCAAGGCTTTTTCTTTGCTTTGATTTTGAAAGATCACTTTTAATTAGCACCTGCCCATTTTTTACCACATAGGGAACGCAAGGATATTTGATAATATNTTCAATTAANTTATCAAAACTAGAACCCACACAATAAGGCTTTATATCTTGANAACNTTTAGCGTCTTGCAAACATCCATACCCTTTAGGAAAATAACATTTGTAGCCGCCTTTCGTTCGTGAAACGAGCGTTATATTTTGCCCGTAATGTGTCGAGACTTTACTCCTTGCAACCCTTGTTAGTCTTTCCATATCTTCAACTTGCTCGGCGTATGGGCTTCTCTTAGCCCATTCAAAAGCCTGATCTATACAATATCTTCTCAATTGTTTGCCGCTTTTTACTTTCTTTGTTGTACCGTCCTTTTTGAAAAACACATATTCATTATAAGGATCTGTAGCATAACCCACTCCATGAAAAAAGGTTTGCGGCGCTTTTGGATAACACCTTTTAAATTGGTTCTTTCTTTCTAATCCATACACAACGCTTTCGCTAATATAAATCATATTGCACGTTACATCATGCGCCAGTTTCTTAAATTCTGTATATTCTAGCTCTTGCTTTCCTAAAATAGAAAACCCGTCCTTTAATCGCAAAGTGTAAACATCGTTTTCTTTTTCAACGGATTCAATTCCGTAATTAAATTCATGTTCAAATTTTAGTTTCACATTTTTACCGCCTTTCCTTTCTTATTATATCAAAAGGCCGACCTTTTTAAAGGTCAACCTTTTTAAAGGTCAACCTTTTCCAAAATCGCTTGAATTACAGGAACACTAAAGGAATTACCACACTGTTTATAAATCGTGTTACATAGTTGATCCTTACGCTTCAAATGCAACTTCAAAAGACGCTCAAACTTATAAAGTGGAAAACCTTGCAATAAAAAGCACTCTTTCTCTGTCAAATATCTATATCCCTCTTTACATTTCCAGATTCCACTATTAGGCGCGCGCATTTGTTTAAGCGTTAATGTATTGGTATAGGTACTCTTATCGAGAATCTTTAAATCACGACTAAGACCGCTTCTATTTCCTTGATTGATACGCCTTAGCATACTTGGTTGAGTAATAACATGGGCCTTTCTATAAGATTCATCCTTTAAGCCCTCTAGAAAGGCCATAGGACGCTTTTTTAGTTCATCAAATATAAATGGCTCATTATTTAATTTCA
>WFMB01000122.1 GCA_009177185.1 Bacteroidales bacterium | reverse complement strand
TCTTCTTGTGTTCGCAGTCTGTCAAAGAACAACTTCATAAACGCCCCCTCTCGGAAAGCGAGTGCAAAGGTACGAACTACCAGGATACCAACCAAAGAAAACGGGAACTTTTTTCGGAAAAATATGAAAAAAGGGAGGAAAACGGACAGAAAAGAGGAGGAAACGGGTGGAAACGGGGCGAAATGGAGGGGGAAGAGGGGAAAAGAGAACGGATTGAGGGAAGGAGGAGGAAGGCAAGCCAAAACGAGCAAGCAGCCCATAATAGTCATAGAGAAAAAGCATACATTAACATAGTATCTCACGTTAATTACGATCTACCAGCGGACTTTGCATATTTCACAAATACAGTCCCCGTATGCCACTATATCTAGAACTTCCAATAATATGGGAGCATATCTGCATCTGTGTTGAAAAACATATCCCGTTTCCTCATTGTCAATGATATTATCNATTGNCGATTATTTCCCGACAAAGTNCTAATCCTTTGNCNGTCANAAGATATTTCTGACGTGAATGGCGCGGGGAGCGAGGGTACAGCAAACGTACATAACCCTCAGATATGGACGGTTTCATAAAAAGATTAAGGAAGTTGTCACGTCCTTTCAACCCCAATGCATCCATTATCTGTTTTACCGACATTTGCTGTTCACCAATCGCACGCAGCAATCTTTCAATATTCGGGTGGTTTGTATGTAGCCTATCCTGCGATGTTTCATCAGTTGCCACGCACTTGTCCTGTTTGCAAGATTCGGTTGAACTTTCCATTCTTCCGCCGGATCTATATGCAGATAGCGATTTCGCAACTCCCATTGTTCGCCAACAGCAGATTGCGGAAGAAACGCTCCAAATAAACAGGAGTATAGTCTATGCCTTTCAAAGCGTTCTTATAGTTTGCACGCACCAATGCATTTCGGAAATACCATGAGTGTTTTGCAAACATATCATTAGTGATGTCAAATCCAATGGAGCGGAGATACTGAATTGTGAACACTGCCGTCGTGCGGGTATTTGTCGATGAGGAGATTTCTCCCCCAGCACATAAAAGAAAGGTCTTTCAAGGAAAAGCTATGGGAGAAGATGGCTATCCAAGAAACTCTCTATGCGCGCTATCAGATGACGACGAGTATTTCCTCCGTAGATGCTATGGTTACGGTTCGTATAAATCTGCGTGTCGAACTGATAATCGGATTGGACAAGGGCTTCGGAAAGCTCCGCTGTGTTCTGATAGTGAACATTGTCATCCGCAGTGCCATGGATGAGCAGCAAGTCGCCTTTCAGGTTCTGATAGCGGTGGAGCGGTGAGCTATCGTACCCGACAGGGTTTTCCTGCGGTGTACGCATAAACCGTTCGGTATAGACCGTGTCGTAGAACCGCCAGTCGGTCACAGGCGCTACCGCCACACCGCAACGGAACACTCCCCTGCCCTCACACATCGCCATGAGGGTGTTGAATCCACCGAAACTCCATCCCCAGATGGCGATTCGGTCCTTATCTATATAGGGAAGCTTGGAAAGCCACAAAGCCGTTTCCACTTGGTCGTGCGATTCGAGGTCACCCAACTTCATATACGTACAGCGTTTGAAGTCAGAGCCACGACCGCCCGTGCCGCGCCCATCCACACAAACCACAATATATCCTTTCTCAGCCAAATGGTGCTCCCATATAAGTCCGCCCATGAAACCGTTGCCATAGGCATTATGCACCTGCTGACTGCCAGGTCCGCTATATTGGTACATCAGCACAGGGTACTTCTTTGCAGGATTGAAGTCCGCAGGCTTTACCATCCAGCCGTTCAACTGGATGCCATCAGCCGTTGTAAGAGAGATTATCTCAGCCTCGCCCAACGAAAGCGCAGCAAGTTGCGCTTTGAGTTCGGCATTGTCCTCCACGGTCTTCAGCACCTTCCCCGCAGCATTGCAGAGTGTATAAACAGGTGGAGTCGCCAAGCTGGAATATGTATTCAGATAATACTGACACCCCGTGCTAAAGATAGCCGCATGATGCCCTTTCTCCTGAGAGAGTTTGGTGCGTTTGCCCGAAGCATCCACTTTGTAGATATACTGCTCCAGCGGACTGCCTTCATTGCTGGCATAGTAGAAATTCTTGCCAGTTGCATCAGTGCCGTAGTAAGCCGTCACCTCAAACTCGCCCGCAGTCAACTGGCGCACCAACTGACCGCTTGTCGTATAAAGATAAAGATGCTGGAAACCATCCCGTTCACTCAGCAACACAAACTGGTCGCGCGAAAAGTCAATATGAGCATACGCCCCCTCATCCACATAACGCTTGTTCTCCTCCCGAAGAACCAGTTGCGCCGTGGTGCTACGAGCATTGACCGCATAGAAATCAAGGCGATTCTGATGGCGGTTCAGCGTCAGCACCATCAATTTNNCCTNCNCGCCCGTGAACTGGATGCGTGGGATGTAGCCATCAGCATCCAACGGCACCTGCATGGTGCGCGTCACACGGCTCTTAATATCGTAGGTCAGCACCGACACCNTCGAGTTCGTCTCACCTGCTTTGGGATACTTGTATTCATAGGTTCCAGGGTATAGCGCATACGCATCCAACGACGGGTTCGTCCCCTTATACAACGGAAACGAGAACGTCTTCACCTCCGACTCATCAAAACGAATCCATGCCAACACCTCGCTGTCGGCCNAGAAATCAAANGCACAGTTGAACNAGAACTCCTCCTCNTACACCCAATCANGCTTGCCATTGATAATCTTGTTGCGCTCACCATCCTTCGTAACTTGACTTTNCGCATTGTTGAACAGCANCTTGACGAGGAAAAGGTTATTGTCACGCACAAACGCCACCTGCGTACCATCGGGCGAGAACTTGGGACACTCCTGCGGACCACCCTTNGAGAGGGGCGCAAGCGTCTTGTTCCTCACNTTATATATATAATATGTAGAAGTGGCTGAATGACGATAGNTGGGTGTGCGGTTCGTCTCAATCAGGATATGCTTCTCGTCGGGCGACATGATGTAGCCCTCCACAGCACGAATCACAGCACCACGGGCAGTCGAAGCATCAAACAACGTCTCGATCACTTCGCCCGTCTTGAACGAGCAGCGTTCGATGCGCTGCCCATCAGCAGCCACACGCGAATAACTTTCACCATCCGCCAACGGACGCACTGCGCGCACCGACTTGGGCGCATACTTATAACTCGTGATGTCACGAAGCGNTNTCTGCTGCGCAAANACAGTNCCTGCCGCCAAGAGGTACACAGCCACTGCAAGCACAACTCGATGTATCAAAAGGTTCAGTTTCATCTTTGGTTTCATTTCTGCCACAATAATAATTCGCTTTCTCAAATGCTCAATTCATCCAGCACCTTGATAAGTTTCCTGTCAAAAGGTTTGTCTGTGCGGATACATTCAGAGAAAGGCACATACACGATTTCGTTGTTGCGTACACCCACCATCACGTTGCGCTGCCCCTGCTTGAGTGCTTCGATAGCACCCACACCTGTGCGAGACGCCAAGATGCGGTCGTGGGCCGAGGGTGAGCCGCCACGTTGCAGATGTCCGAGGATGGACACACGCACGTCGAAACCAGGAAATTCCTTCTTCACGCGGTCAGCATAGTAGAGCGCGCCACACTTGGGACTCTCGGACACAATGACGATGCACGACTTCTTCGACTTTCGGATACCCCTTCCCAAAAATTGCGTCAGCTGGTCAACATCGGTCATGTCCTCTGGGATGATGGCAGCCTCGGCACCACAGGCAATGGCGGTGTTCTGCGCCAAGAAACCAGCATCGCGCCCCATCACTTCGACAAAGAAGATGCGCTCGTGCGAGTTGGCAGTATCGCGANTGCNNTCCACACACTCCATGATGGTGTTCATCGTCGTGNCATAACCGATGGTGGAGTCAGTGCCNNAGAGGNCATTGTCAATCGTGCCGGGCAGCCCGATGACAGGGAAGTCGAACTCCATACCGAAATTGCGAGCACCCGTGAGCGATCCGTTGCCGCCAATGACCACCAGCGCATCAATCTCCTCACGCTGGCAAGTCTCATACGCCTTTTGCTGACCTTCTGGGGTCATGAACCCCTTGGAGCGAGCCGTTTTCAGGATGGTGCCACCGCGAGTGACGATGCCGCTGACATCCTCGGTGGTAAGCAGCTTCACGTCCCCCTTGATAAGTCCGTCATAGCCACGGTAAATGCCTTTTATGTCAAAACCGTTGTAGATGCCAGCACGTGTCACAGCACGAATGGCTGCGTTCATACCAGGCGCATCGCCGCCCGATGTAAGGATTCCTATCGTCTTGATCTTTGCCATAGTCATATTTTGTTTTATGAGTGTGTGGGCAAAGGTAGCAAAAATATATCAACGGATTCGCTTTTTCTGCCACAAATCATNCCGCGNCATCAGTTTTTGCCACAACAGACGNAACATCCGAACCTCTTCGGCACAACAGCTGACAACCACCGTCTCCACACCGAAAATGTCGGCATGCCAAACGATGGCATGAAAACGCCCCAAAATCGATGTCCCCGACATCGGTCGGTCGATGTCGGGGACATCGGCAAGTCGGAGTCGGGGACATCGATTTTGGGGCTGTACAAGGGGGGGGCTTTGCAGACCCACCTCTACGGGGGCTGGAAGAGAGCCGTATGCAACGCCTTCTCAACGGGAAGTTTTGAAAAAGCAGGATGCCCTTTGTCTTTTTCCACAGGAAGATTTTGTGGTTTCGGCAAGAAAGAGTACTTTTGTCACGAAAATCAGAAAGCCGCATAGATGAGAAATCATGTAACAGGATGCACATGGATACTGGCAGGATTGGCATTGGCACAGTCGCTGCTGGTGTCGTGTGGGGAGAAGAAGTCCAACGGAGAAGAAGAAAGCCCCAAGGTGGAGTCTGTGATTCTTTCTCAAATTAAGCAGAAGGCTGACCTTGTGACGACAGAAGTGCGTGTCAGGAAACTTGCCATCTACGATTCGAGCAAGCACGAGCGGTTCGTGTGGATGGACCCAAAGACATGGAAGTATGGGGAGCGGAAATGTATCGTCCCTGTGAACGTGACCATCAAATACGGATATGACCTNCNCGAGCTAANNCTGGACGACGTGAAGCTGACGGACGACNGNACCGCNATCGTCNTCCTGCTGCCTGCNCCNNAGGTNATAGATGCCGGCTACAACGCCAAAGTGGAAGAAAAAGACATTGTGAGGATGTCGTCGGGGATGCGCGACAAGATTAGCCACGAGGAAGTGGACCAACTGATGGAAAAGGCGTACAAGGCGGTGATGGCTGAGGACTATGCGGAACAGGTGAACAAAGACATTGAGAACAATGCCCGCGTGGTGTTTTCTGCCATCGTAAAAAGCATTGGCATACCGAACACAGACGTGATTGTGCTCAGAAAGGAGGAATGGAAGCAATGAAATGGTGGACAAGAATCAAACTGGTGCTCGTGGCGGCGATTGTCCTGGGCTTGGGCATCTGCATCGCGCTGCTCGTGGGGCGATGCAACGACGCTGAGCCTGAGGAGATTGTGATGGAACCAACGATGGCAAGCATCGAAGAGATACGCCTCAAGGGGGAAATGTATGTGTGCAGTGCGTTCATTGAGGACTATTTCATCAAGCGCACGACCGAAGAGCGGCTTCTGCTGCCCAACAAGGAGCATGCCTGCGTGCAGACGGTGCGCCAGAAGTGCAGCTACAAGATAGATTTGGACAAGGTGGAGTACATTGCCGACGAGGCGAGGAAGACGGTGAGCGTGAAACTGCCGCCTGTGGAATATGTCGCTTCGACACAAAGCACTTCGTTCCTGTCGGACGACAGCAACTATTGGGCAGCGCATCTGCCCAACACCAATGCGATGAAACGGAAGGTGGAGGAGCAAATCAGGCAACGATTTGACACACCGAACAACCGACGGCAGGCTGAGAGGTATGCGGAAGATGCCATCAGCGAAGTGATGAAGAAGCTGGGCTATGAGACGGAGTTTGAGACCACGCTGACAAGAACCGTCAATTAGCCTGCACGGCAGAAGAGGACAGATGATAGAGACGCCCCTGACGGGTGTCTCTTTCTTGTAGGCGACGCTTTACTTTGGCGACGAATTCGTGGTTCTTGAGCCCCCATCCAGGACGCGCCAAGAGGGACGAGGGCGACTGGGAGACAAAGCGTTCGAGGACAAGGTCTGGACGGAGACGCTCCAAAAAATCGACGACCAAATCGACGTATTCATCGGCTGAAAAGAAGTGGAAGTCGGCTGGATGTGTGGCAAACTCTTCCGCCATCCGAGTGCCCTTGATGAGTTGCAACTGATGCAGTTTCAGCATGGTGAGCGGAAGAGACGAAAGCGCATCTGCCTCTGCCAGCATGTCCTCCCTACTCTCCCCCGGCAAGCCTAAAATGAGATGCGCACCGACGGAAATGCCGCGATGGGCAGTGCGCTGGATGGCATCGACCGTCTGAGCGTGTGTATGCCCACGGTTGATGCGCAAGAGCGTGGCATCGTAGATGGATTCAACGCCATATTCTACCAGCAGGAAAGCGTGGCGATGCAACTCTTCCAAATAGTCAAGCAACGAATCGGGCATGCAGTCGGGGCGTGTGCCAATGACCAGCCCCACCACATCGGGCACTTGAAGGGCTTCTTCGTATTTCGCCGTCAAGTTCTCCAGCGAGTCGTATGTATTGGTATATGCCTGAAAGTACGCGAGGTACTTCATGTCGGGATACTTACGGGCGAAGAACCGCTTTCCTTCCTCCAACTGCTGCGTGATGGACTTGGTGGGGGCGCAGTAGTCAGGGTTGAACGTCTGATTGTTGCAATACGTGCAACCGCCCACGCCGATGCTTCCATCGCGATTGGGGCAGGTGAATCCTGCGTTAAGCGAGATTTTCTGTGTTTTGATGCCCAGTTGGGCTGTTAGCCAAGTGCCGTATTCGTTGTAGAGTTGCATGGGAAAAAGAAAAGGGCTTCGGGAAGACCGAAGCCCACACNAANAGTCTTGTTTCTNAAACGCTATTGAATGAGAAGTNTGGTGGAGCGTGTCTTGNCACCGACGCTCCATGTCACAATATAAATGCCACGAGAGAGGTCGATTANGGAGCACTGCTCGGATGCCTTGAAGGAACGAACCAGCATGCCATTAGAAGAGAGGATGCGGACAGAGAAGGTCAGCAACTCAGGTTCTTCAGCACCGAAATGCAGGGTTTTGGTCTGTGGGTTGTAGCCAAGGGCGTATTCGGCAGGCTCGACAGCAGCTATGGCGTCTGGCAAAGGCTCGGGGTCAGGCTCTGGAACAGGTTCAGGGTCAGGAGTCGGCTCAGGCTCGGGAACTGGTTCGATTTCCTCTATCTCATCGCCAGCCGTGATATACCATAACCTGTTCATGCTCGACGCATTGCGCGAATCGGTGGTATAGCTAAGAATGGGCGTTCCATCAGACGAACCTCCTCCACTCTGATTGGCGGTGTGCTCTGTGTGCTTATTGATGAGATTGTAATATCCCTGCGTACCTTGTGGCACAATGCTCCATAGCTGGCGGTCATCGCCTGCATCAGGAATGGCGGTGTTCAACTGTGTACCGACATTGAGGGTTGCGCTTGCCGCACCTACGGTCGGGTCGTTAAGCGCCATGCCCCCATCGCGGCTGAGAAGCATGTAGTAGTCGTCCACAGGCAGGATTTGCCATTGCTGGGAAAGCTGGTCATCAATAGCCGTCCAAGAGCAGATGAGGTCTCCATCCTGACCCGATTTGTCTGCCGTGTCTATCGCCTTGCCGTTGTTGGCATTGGTGATGCGGTAGTAATAATTGCCTGCAACAAAAGCAGGAGTGGGGTCTGCCACCTTCTTGTTGGCGAACGCTGTCTGAAGGTATGCTATGTGCGTCTTGATGTACGATTTCAAATCTGACACATACTGGTCATAAGAAGAGTAAAGCACAATCTCATGATACATCTTGGTGCGTATCCCCCATTTATTGTAGTTGAGCTTCTGGGATGCTTGCAACAGGTCGGCAATCGAATCGACTTGCCGATACATATAATCTTCCAGCCCTCCTTCCAGAGCCTCAGAATAACGTCGATTGACCAAACGCCCGAACCATGGGTCTTGCCACATGCGATTGACCCATTGCTTTGTCTGTCCATACCCCACATCAGTCATGAGACTTTGGCGTGTGGGTGTGATGCGCTGGTCGTTATCATACGCGATGTCATAGTCCCACAGCGGCCCCCAATAGAGGAGGGAATCTTGCTGGTCCTTATAGAAATAGGTGGAGTAGTAACCGTCTATATTGCCGCTCACTTCGGTGGCTATAAACCAGTTGACTAATGAGGTTGAGTCAACCCACTTTCGGTATCCTTTCTCCGCATCGGTGAAGTCGCTACCTGACAGGACTGCCTCAAAATCCTTGATGTACTGACAGATGTAATTGTTTTGTTCACGGGAGATTTCATCAGTATCAGGATAGTGGATACGAACAGGAACTTGATAGGTGGATGTGGTGAAACAATTACCGTCATGGAAGCCANCTACCNCCAACAGATAGCCGCCCGNGATGTCGCTCGTNTCNGTGNGCGGATAGTCNNGTTCCGCGATATTGACACGATGCGGACGCACTTCCACTTGGTCGCTGATTTGATAGTTCCCAATGTATGTGCCGTTCAGTGTGACATCCACGAACTTATGTGCAGGATTGNTCTTCAGCCCTAAGAAATCGCCCATCAANGAGGTGACGGCATTGCGCATCAGCGTCTTGTCGCCAGCATTGGCAAGCAATGTCCACTTCTTTGCGTTGGCATAGCCTTTACCAAGGAACTTCTCTTTTTTGCTGAACTTGATTTTGTATGGTTTCTTTGCCAATCCCCATGTGGAGTTTCCACGCCCACGTATCTGCATGGAGTCGTACCGTGTTACCACATCTTCTTCATCCACATAGTGCATGGTGGCATAGACATACACGGTCTTGCTGGAGATTGACACACGGTTGAATGTCTCAATATACAAATGAGGCAAATTGGTCTTCCGAACATAAGTCTGAGCACCAGCAGACAGAAGTCCGAAGAACAGCACGGAGATAGTTAATACAATTCTCTGAAACATAAATAGGTTTGGTTTTGGTCACAAAGGTAAGGATTCCGTCGGGAAGAATCGAAAAAAAGCAAAGAAATCATTGCTGTATCCACAAAAAGTCGTACCTTTGCAAGCCGATTTAACATCGAGAGACGACGAAAGAAGTCTCGTGCTCTGTGTGGATAGCTACTCCTGCAAGCATTGGGAGGGTGGTCCGTGAAACGCAGAAAACCCAAAGGGAAACCGATGGGCACAGTACGTCAGTCGAGCGGCAACGTCGAGCTGACAGCGAACACACATTATTAATTATTAAAACCAAACGGTTAAATGCAATCAAACAGTTTTAAGACAAGCTACATCACCACTGAGGCTGCCAACAAGCAGTGGGTGGTTGTCGATGCCGCAGGTCAGACGCTCGGTCGCCTCGCATCAAAAGTAGCAAAGGTACTTCGTGGTAAGTACAAGCCTGTCTTCACACCCAACATGGACTGTGGCGACAATGTAATCATCATCAATGCGAACCAGATTCAGGTGACTGGCGCAAAGGAGACTCAGAAGGTGTACATCACATTCTCTGGTTATCCTGGCGGTCAGCACAAAGCCACTTATGCAGAGATGATAAAGCGCCCTAACGGCTACGAGAAGGTACTGCGTCACGCAGTTAAGGGTATGCTGCCAAAGGGTATCCTTGGTCGCCACTTGTTGAAGAACCTCTACATCTTTGAAGGCGCAGAGCATGACAAGCAGGCTCAGAAACCCGTAACACTTGATATTAACACCCTCAAATAAGCATAAGGTATATGGCAGTAAATTATATCAATGCACTCGGTCGTCGTAAGAGCGCCGTTGCACGCGTGTACCTTACTGAAGGTACTGGCAAAATCATCATCAACAAGCGTGAACTTGCTGAGTATTTCCCATCAGAACTGGTCCAGTTCGTGGTTAAGCAGCCTCTCAACTTGCTGGGCGTTGCAGAGAAGTACGATATCAAGGCTAATCTCACAGGTGGCGGTTACACAGGTCAGAGTCAGGCTCTCCGCCTTGCTATTGCCCGTGCGCTCGTGAAGATTAACGCTGACGACAAGAAGGCTCTCCGTGCAGAAGGCTTCATCACACGCGACTCACGTGCGGTTGAACGTAAGAAGCCAGGTCAGCCAAAGGCACGTCGCAGATTCCAGTTCTCTAAGCGTTAATGATTCTATAGTGGTCAGTATCCCCCCCCCCGATCAGGCACACTAAAGCAATACAATAATCGTTTAGTATCTAAACCCTCAGGCTCTCTCACACAGAGCGACCTGTGGGTTGGTTAAACAGACATTAACTCAAAAAGAAAGTAAACAAAACAGACAATTATGGCAAGAACAGATTTTGATTCTCTTCTCGCAGCAGGTGCACATTTCGGTCACCTCAAGCGCAAGTGGAACCCAGCCATGGCTCCTTACATCTTCATGGAGCGCAATGGCATTCATATCATCGACCTCCACAAGACTGTGGCAAAGGTTGACCAGGCAGCAGAAGCCCTCAAGCAGATTGCGAANANNGGCAANCGCATTCTCTTNGTGNCAACTAAGAAGCAAGCCAAGGAAATCGTAGNTGAGAAGGCTGCATCAGTAGGCATGNCTTATGTTATCGAGCGTTGGCCAGGCGGCATGCTCACAAACTTCCCAACCATCCGCAAGGCGGTGAAGAAGATGGCAAACATCGACAAGCTTTTGAGCGACGGTACTTACGACAAGCTCTCTAAGCGTGAGAACCTCCAGATTCGCCGCAAGCGCGCCAAGTTGGAGAAGAACCTCGGTTCTATCGCAGACTTGACTCGTCTCCCATCCGCCCTTTTCATTGTGGACGTGATGAAAGAACACATCGCTGTCAGCGAGGCTAACCGTCTGGGTATCCCAGTGTTTGCTATCGTTGATACCAACTCTGACCCACGCAACATCGACTTCGTTATTCCTGCAAACGACGACGCATCTAAGTCTATCGAGCTGATTCTCGGTGCAGTTTGCGGTGCTATCAACGAGGGTCTTGAGGAGCGCAAGGCAGAGAAGGTTGACATGGAGGCTGCTGGCGAAACAAAGGCTACAGCAGAAGCCGCTCCTGCCGTTGAAGCAACAGAAGCTCCTGCTGCCGAATAACAATAAAGTTTAACCAACAAATTGTAACAAATCATGGCAATTACCATACAGGAAATCAATGAGCTTCGCAAGAAGACTCAAGCAGGTCTCATGGACTGTAAAAAGGCACTCACTGAGGCAAATGGTGACATGGAGGCTGCTATGGAAATCCTTCGCAAGAAGGGTCAGCTCGTTGCAGCAAAGCGTTCTGACCGCGATGCAGCTGAGGGCTGTGTACTTGCAAAGGTGAACGGCAACTACGGTGCAATGGTTGCATTGAAGTGCGAAACAGACTTCGTAGCTAAGAACGGTGACTTTGTAGCACTCGCCACAAAGATTATCGACGCAATCGTGGCAGCCAAGTGCAAGAGCATGGACGAAGTGAATGCGCTCACCATCGACGGCGAGAACATTCAGGATGCCATCACAAACCGTTCTGGTGTGACTGGCGAGAAGATGGAACTCGACGGATTCAGCTATGTGGAGGGTGAGGACATCATCGCCTACAACCACATGAACCAGAACTTCCTCTGTGCGCTTGTTGTGCTGAACAAGAAAGGCTTTGAAGAGGCTGGTAAGGGCGTGGCTATGCAGGTTGCAGCCATGTCTCCTATCGCTCTGAATGCAGATGCTGTTCCACAGGATGTGAAGGACGCAGAAACTCGCAATGCCGTTGATAAGGCTAAGCAGAACCAGATTGGCAAGGCTGTGGAGAACGCTCTCAAAAAGGCAGGCATCAACCCGGCACACGTTGACTCAGAAGACCACATCGAGTCAAACACTGCCAAAGGCTGGCTTACCGCCGAGGATGCAGCCAAGGCTCGCGAAATCAAGGCAACTGTTGCTAAGGAAGCTGAGGCTAACCTGAAGGAACAGATGATTGAGAACATCGCGAAGGGTATGGTCGCTAAGTTCTATAAAGAGAACTGCCTCCTTGAGCAGGCATACATCGACGACAACAAGGTTTCTGTCGCTCAGTATCTCAAGAACANCGACAAANNCCNTACTGTTACCGACTTCANGCGTTTCACNNTCCGNNNAGAGTAAGAAACAACCGAACAATAACGAAACGAAGAGAGGGATGTGCCCATACGGGTGTATCCCTCTCTTCGTTTATAGTAATGTATTCCATACAAGCAAAACATCCCATTTTGTGTTCTTGCCTTATCATTGTACACATATTCCACCCATAAACAACTTTGCAATTATAGTATTTCCCGCATAAGGGACGAGGCGAATCAAAACAGAATTGATGTTTTGACTCGATTTGTTCTGAATAAAGGAATTAAATGAATGAATAGAGGTCACAAGACGACGTCCCCACCATGGTCTTCCCCACCTACAGATGAACCCTCATTCCTCATCTTCAAAAAGCCCCTCAATGACGATGTCGGGGACTCCGATTGAGGGGTAGTGACAGCATTCCATATACAGAAGTACCCTGTGGGTTATGTAGAGCCTACTATTCGAGAGATGGAGAGACTATTTTACCTCAATCAGAGAAGCTCACGTCACGACATTTCGTACTACGACACGCCCCAAGAAGCCAATTACAATAAGTTTGGAAACGTCCATTAGACCAATAATGTTTTGTTATTTCAAACATTTTCCGTACATTTGTGGCAGAAATCAAATACAGACCTGATTATGAATATAAAGAAAGTCTTTAAGCGTCATGGCTTCACACAGGCACAGGTGGCAGAAAGGATGGGCATATCGAGAGGCGCACTGTCCAGTTGCCTCTGTTATGGCAAGCCATTGCCCACCACGTTGCAACGCATTGCCGAAGCCATAGGTGCGGACTACTCCGAGTTCTTCGAGGACGAGCTACCTGAGCGTGATGCCACGTCTGTTTCTTCCGATTGTGCATGTCACAGCAAATTTGAAAGAACAATGAAGATAGATGGCGTAACGTATGGACTTACTCGTTTGGACTGAACATGATTTATCAACCACATTAGATATATAATTAGCGATATGAAAAAGCTGTTAGCACTTTTATGGGCATTGATGATTGCCGTTTCCACTTTTGCGATTGATTTCAATGAAACCTTCGGCATGAAGAAGCAGGACAATCCTGCGGACTATCAGCAGTATGTTGGAAAGTCCTTCACGTTAAGGAACCCCGTAGGACAACTGGAAACTTGGTACAAGTCGGGATTGTCTCTTTCCAATGACATGATGGGGAAATCCGNACNCGATTNCNAAGGTGGCGGNAAAGNNTGTGGTGCGTCAACGCNAAGANAAACCGACAGGTTACGGTTGTGGCAGTGCAGAACGGCACAAAGAAAAAGATTNAGTTCAANGCATACGAGGAAGTGGCNGTGACTGGCGCATTGTACGTTCGNGNTTTGCCTCTNATCGGGTATATGCCCATTGTGTTTGATGAACCGATGAATGAATTTAAGAAGCAGGTTGTTGGAACAATGTTGACAAATCCGAAGGTGAAAGAGAGTTATGAGATTATAGATGCAGAAGTGGTGAGACCTAAAAACGTGGATAAACCAGCTTGTGCGGAATTGGGCATAAGAATAAAGGGTAGTAGTACAGGAAAATCCTATTTGACTTTATACAAAACCAGAGACACGGTTCCTTGGGCAACCGCACTTGAAGGGCAATACAGGACGGCTTTGGTGGCTGTTGAGAAGCCCGAGGACTCGGGCAAAAGATATGGAGTGACNGCTATGGTGACTGACGNTGGTGTGAACAAATACNCNTTCAATGACAGCNTCATCAACATCTTCATATATGGAACACCCGAAATGTTCAATTTTGAGTTGAAGAACGTTTCGCCAAACTCCCTTAAAATAATTTGGGACGAGGCTTCCTTTGTAGGAATCGACGGTTTAACATCGAAAATCATGCACAATGGTGTGAAGTATTCGGAAAAAGAAAACAGCCAGCCATCAACCACCATCATTAAGGGTGCCAAGATTGACGACTTGGCTTGTCCAACGGTCAATGTGTATTATGACGATTTTGTGAAATCATGGAAGACGAAATCAATGTTGCCCGAAGAGTATGTTGGAAAGGATGCTGGCGAGATACGTCTGATGATTCCTATCCAAGTGAAAGAGGTGGTCAATGAATACATATTTGTGTTCAAAGTGTATTATACCTATGACCACCCCGAACTTCTCAACCAAGAGGCGCTCTAAACTTTTCATCTTTACGTTATCATCAACACATTATTATATAATATATATGGAGGTCAGGAAAGTCATTAAGCGGCATGGGTTCACACAGAAGCAGGTGGCAGAAGCGATGGGTGTAAAAAGTGGAATTATTACAGCAGGAGTGGCAAGAGGTTCTTTTTCCCCAAACAGGCTTCACCGCATTGCCGAGATAATTGGTGCTGACTACGCTGAATTTTTTGAAGACGAGAAGAAGGCTTCAAATCATCGAGACATTAAAAAGATTATCAGACACAGCGGTCACACCATCACAGAAGTGGCAAAAATTATAGGCGTGTCGCAGGGATGTCTGTCTAACAAACTCAGGCAAGAGGTGATAGACCCCAAGACGCTGCACAAGATAGCCGATGCCATCGGCGTGAAATACTCCGAGTTGCTTCTTGGTCATGCGCCCGACACCTCAAAGAGGGTGTTGGAGATAGTGATGCCAGACAATGCCATCGACGGTGGGGTGGTGGAACGTGACGGGAAAAAGTACCGCATGATGCTTGTGCCCGTGGAGGACAGCAGATATATCATGAACTGCTTGTGAAGCGCCACTCTTTGAATGATTAAACATTATTTTTCAAAAATTATCATACCTTCATAACGCTGTAATTATGATATAGTAAAAAACACATTAAACACAATCTTTCCCAATTAAAGACTAACTGCTTGATTCTTGGCAGTTAACCTTTTTTGTCTTTGCCGCTTATACAAAGTAGAGCAGACGTCAAACTAAAGTATCCTGATTCGCACGGATAGCATGGATGGTGTAGAGATATGTCCGTATGCTTGCACACCCTACCTATATCCACATCAATTGCTATTCCGTTGCCGACGAAGTGCCTGATGCACGGGCGGCTTTCTCTTCATAGAATCGCACCTTGAGACGCAACTTCTCTTGCTGCCGCTGCACAGTGGAAAGGTCAAGCATGGCTTTGGCTAACGCATAGCACTTCGCCACCTCCTGTCGCTGCGCATCCGTGAAGGTCGAGGGCAACTGCGTGGTGTAGTCGCTCGTTTCCAAATCCACNTCCGCAAACGAATACTGCCGTTGCTTGNTAATGNACACCNAAAGNNGCNTGCCNCCTTCCTCCACTTCNGGAAAGAATGTGAACCGCTCCTTGCTGCCCGCATGCGTCGGCAATACCCAATAACCCACGGTTTGGTACTTCTCCTGCTTCTCAAAGACAAACTGCGCCTTCAAATCCTCCAGTTCAAAAATCTTAAACGCAGAGAGGCTGTCAGCCACCCGCAAATCCTTGCGCGCGTTCAACAACTCCATTGAATCCCTTTCCCGAATCTCCGCCTTGCGACGTTCCACCGCAGAAGGCTGATGCTGGCAAGCCATCATGACTAACAAACAAGAAATCATCAAGATGGCAAAAACTGTATATTCACTTTTTTTCATACGTCAATATTTTTCACAAAGATAGGGCAAAAAACACAAATTCAGCACTATTTCTGGAAGTTATCCTGCTTTTTCATTTCTACAACACGAAAAAACAAGCGCATTGACAATGTTTCTATCCATTTTTCCTTATCTTTGCAATACAAAAAAAGATGCTCAGAATCCACCTCGTATGAAGATACTGACACACGAAGAGATAT
>WFMB01000014.1 GCA_009177185.1 Bacteroidales bacterium | reverse complement strand
GAGGCCATGCGCTGCAAACTCATGGCAGAAGTCGAACTCTACGAATACGTCGCCACAGGGCAGATGCCCACCGCAGGACTCTACAACAACATCGCCGCAGGCTTCACCCTCGGTGCGCTCCGCAGCCTCTGCGAAGGCAAACGCACCGATGCAGCCCGTTGGTTTGATGCAGCCCTCAAGATACAGCTGAAGGAAGGCGGCCAGAAAGGCTACTTCGCCAATCCGCTCCTGTCCTTCTATTTGGTCATCGCCTACATAGCNGCGGCNAGCNACCCGCTGGAGGAGAACGCNACATTGGCANANGCTTGNAAGCAGCGACTCCGCGNTTTNGGGGCAAACATGGAAGNNCGCNCTAAGGAGGGACTCATCCCTGCACGCATCTTGGCAGAGGACTTCTGCCGTGTCAGCGTCGCGCTCCACCATGACCAAGTGCAGAAACTCTACGAAGCAAGCAACAGCGGCACCATGCCGCCCCTGCAACGCCACCTTTCCTTCCTCATAGCCAACTACTTAGGCTATTCGACCGCCCAAATGGACCCCGACCGCTGCATGCCCCAGCTTGCGCTGTTGAAGCATGAAATGTCTAAATACCTGCCACTCCACGACGACGAGCGCGAATCGCTGCGCCATCGTTTCGGACAGCAACCCACGCTGGCAAATATCTACCACAAGGCAGAATGGGAGTCGGTGCTCGAAGACCTTATCGACGAGGCGGACGGCACGGCTGGTCGCCACACCGACGAGCCGGAGACACGGCTCATGTATCTCCGTGAGCATCCCGACTCAAACATCATCCAAGTGCGTGAACAGACACGGCTCAAAAACGGCACTTGGGGCAACGGAAAGCGGTTGAGCGACGCTCGCTACCGCAAAGGTGACGTGACCTACATGAACAATGCCGACCGCCGCATCTTGGCACGGCTCAACCACAGCGAACACTGGGAGCTGACGCTGAAGGACGTGATTGAGGAGATGGTGGAGGAGAGCCGCCTTTACGTCGGACGCTCCGTCCCCTACGAGCTGGTGAAGGTCGATCGCGACAAGCCCTACCTCATCGTGGAGCGTGAGGGAGACCGCTTCCTCGTGAAATCGAACGTCCCCTTGGGCAACGCTAAGGACGACCTCGTGATTATCGAAGACTCGCCCACCCACTACAGCCTCATCAACATACCTAACGAGATTCGCAGCTACTATGTCAAGCTGCTCCAACTGGGCAGCCTCCCACTGGAAGCCGAACCCACTCTGCGCAGCCTCCTTGCCAAGATTGGCGGCAAGGTGGAGCTTCACTCCTCCCTCATCGAGGGTGGCTCCACGCTGCCCATCACCGACGGGCAGTGGAATGTCGGCTTCAAGCTCAGCCCCAAGCAGGGCGGCAACTGGGAAGTGGAAGCCTTTGTGCGACCACTGGCTGGCGGCAGGAAGACCTATCGGCTGGCTGAGGGCGACGACATTATCATCGACGAGAACGAGGAGGGGCGCGTGCGTGTGAAGCGCAACATGGAACAGGAGCGGCAGAATCTCGAACTGGTGCGCACCTTCTGGCACAGCGAGGGCTACGACCTCCACGAACAGGAGGTTTATCCGCCCGAATTTATGCTCGACCTCGTGCAGCTGATTCAGGAGCATCCCGACACCTTTTACGCAGAGTGGCCCGAGGGACAAAACTTCAAGATTCGCTCACTGACCCAAGGCGACAGTTCGTGGAACGGCGTGCTGAAACCGCGCGGACAATGGTTCGACATCGAAGGCGAGGTGAACATCGACGAGCAGACACGCATCAGTATCAGCGAGTTGCTGGAACTGGTGGGCAAGAGCAAGGGCAAGTTCGTCAAGATTGGCGAGAACGAGTTTCTGGCTCTGAGCGAAAAACTGCGCACACAACTGAAAGCCCTCGATGCCATCGCCAACCGTGACCATGGCAAAATCAAAATTTCGCCATTCAGCGCAGCCCTCATGGGCGACGACATCATGCAGGGCGAGTTTAGGTTGGAGATGGACGAACAGCTGCTTGCCATCCGAAAGCGCATCCTCGATGGCTCAAATTACAGCCCTCCTGTCCCCAAGGATTTGAACGCCACCCTGCGTTCCTATCAACGGGATGGCTACCTCTGGATGGCACGCCTCAACAGCTGGGGCGCAGGGGCGTTGCTGGCTGACGACATGGGTCTTGGAAAGACCGTGCAGACCATAGCTTTCCTGCTCTTGAAGAAGGAGGAAGGTCCATCGCTGGTAGTGGCACCAGCCTCGGTCGTCCCCAACTGGCAGGCGGAGATAGAACGTTTTGCCCCCACGCTCCATGTGCAGATACTCAACTTCGCCACCAACCGCGCCCAAGTCGTCATGGAGGCGAAAGCGGGCGATGTCATCGTGACGACCTACGGCATCCTGCTCAGCATTCAGAACATCCTCACCGAAAAGCACTGGAACGTAGCCTGCCTGGACGAAGCGCACATCATCAAGAACCGCGGTGCCAAGACGAGTGCGGCGGCAATGAAGATACAGGCGGACAACCGCGTGATGCTGACGGGTACGCCTGTGCAGAACCACTTGGGCGAGCTGTGGAATCTCTTCCAGTTCGTCAACCCTGGACTGCTGGGCAACTATGAGCATTTCTCACAGAAGTTCATCATCCCCATCGAAGGCTATCAAGACACGGAGAAACGGAAGCAGCTGGAGCGCATTGTACATCCTTTCATGCTGCGNNGCACGAAACAGGCGGTGCTGNAAGAACTGCCTGAGAAGACGGAGATTTACCACACGGTGGAACTGAACCGCGACGAATTGGCTANCTACGAGAGCATCCGTGTGCGTGCAGAAAAAANGCTGCAAGAGGGCGGCATGGAGGTCGNCATANACGTCTTGGCGGAGATNACACGCTTGCGCCAANCGGCANGCTGCGCACAGCTCATCGAACCCAAATGGACGGGCGAAAGTTCCAAAATAACGGCTTTGGTGGAACTGCTGCAAGGTGTCATCGAGGGTGGCAACAGAGCTTTGGTTTTCAGCCAATTCGTCAGCTTCTTCGACATCGTAAGGAAGGAGCTGGACCGACTGGACATGCAGTATTTCTACATCGACGGAAGTGTGCCGCTAAAACACCGCACAGAGATGGTTGATGCTTTCCAAAACGGCGAGAATGCCCTCTTCCTCATCAGCCTCAAAGCTGGCGGATTGGGCTTGAACCTAACGGGAGCAAACTATGTGTTCCACCTTGACCCTTGGTGGAATCCAGCCATTGAGCAACAGGCCACCGACCGCACCTACCGCATCGGACAGCAGCAGGCTGTGACCGTCTATCACTTGGTGAGCAAGAACACTATCGAAGAGAAAATCATCCGTTTACACCAAACGAAACGCGAACTGGCTGAGAACATTTTAGCAAGAACGGATGCCAGTTACAAGCTCACGGGCAAAGATTTGCTCGAAATGGTTGCCCGATAAATTCTTTTTTACTACCTTTNCCACGTTATGCGCTTGATGCGACAACCGCGTCAACGTGTATGNNCATNCTGACAAATCATCAATCACTAACTATAACTATTTATAAAAAACCTATTTATGAAGAGAATCTTAGCTACCCTTGTCCTTGCGGCAACGGCAACATTCGGTTTTGCCCAACGCTTCACGGACAAGATTGACCGTGGTCTCGTAGTCGTGCCTGCCGCCTCGTCAGGCAACTTCATTAGTTGGCGCGTATTGGGCGAAGAGTACT
Source organism: Bacteroidales bacterium (assembly GCA_009177185.1). GTDB lineage: Bacteria > Bacteroidota > Bacteroidia > Bacteroidales > Bacteroidaceae > Minthosoma. The sequence goes on along the minus strand of WFMB01000014.1, from coordinate 14,219 downwards.
ACGATGTGACCTACAACCTTTACTGCAACGAGACGCTCCTGAAAGAAGGGCTAAAGGTGTCGAACTACACCCACACCTCAGGCACTGCTAACGGCAAGTATTATGTCGTCCCAGTGGTGAAGGGTGTGCCAAAGCCTGAACTCAAGAGCAAAGAGGCGACTCGCTGGACAAACGGGTATTGGGACATACCGGTGCAGAGCATCATCGGACGTGACGGCACGGACGTGACGTCTCACTACAGCTTGAACGACGTTGCACTGGGCGACCTTGACGGCGACGGCATTGTGGAGTTCATCGTGAAGCGTCCTTGCGACATCGCCGCACTCGTAACAAACAAGAATTGTTTCCATGTGATTGATTGCTACAAGCTTGACGGTACACGCCTCTGGTGGATTGACCTCGGTCCTAACATGCTGTCTGGTGCCGATGAACAATGGGACTGCGTGGCTTACGACTGGGACATGGACGGCAAGGCTGAGGCGATGCTCCGTGCTGCGGACGGGGCTGTCATTCACTATGCTGACGGCACAACAGAGACTATCGGTTCTGCCTCGACAGATACCCGCTGGGACGGCATCGAATACACTTCAACAGGTAACGAATACCTGCTTTACCTCGAAGGAGCGACAGGCAGGCCATACAACNTCGGTCCTGACAGCCATCNTCNCTACATGNGCTATCCCATCCCTCGCGGACAAGACNGCGATTGGGGCGTTGGTATCGTTGGNCACCGCTCTACAAAGCATTACTGGGGAGCACCTTACCTTGATGGTCGCAAACCCAGCATGTTCTTCGGTCGCGGCTGCTACACACAGCACAAGTTCGCAGCCTACGATGTTGACCCTGCCACACACCAGCTGTCACGACGCTGGTACTGGGAGAACACTACAGGCTGGGACAGCCCGTGGTTTGGCAATGGCTACCACAACTTTGCTATTGGTGATGTCGATTGGGACGGACGCGACGAGATTATCTTCGGTTCAATGGTCATCGACGACAACGGCCAGGGACTTTCCACCACAGGACTTGGACATGGCGATGCGCAGCACTGCGCCGACCTTGACCCCTACCGCAAGTATGAAGAGCAATTCGCCTGCAACGAGGATGAGCCTAACATGAACTACAGAAATGCTGTCACTGCCGAAATCTACTACCGCAGCAAAGGAAGCGGCGATGACGGTCGTGCTCTCTGTGGCAACTTCTCTAACAGCTTCCCTGGCAGCATGGGACGTTCTACGAACACGGGGCTCATCAGCACGGTGGCTGACAAAGAAATCACCTCGGGCGCACCCAGCACCGCTGGCAGCAACGACGCCCTCTTCTGGTCGCACTTGAACCAGCGCATCTACTGGGATGGAGATCTTTTGGACGAAGTATTCGACAGTCCTGGCAGCAATGCTCGTACAGGTGTTATCTACAAGCCCGATGGCGGTCGCATCTTCACCGCCGACGGCAGCAACACGAACAACTCTTCAAAAAACAACCCTGGTGCCCTTGCCGACATCTTCGGTGACTGGCGCGAGGAGCTGGTGATGCGTGCTGGCGACACAAAGCTGCGCATCTACACCACCAATGTTGCCACCACCTACCGCATCCCTACCCTGTGGTCTGACCACCAGTACCGCAACGCCATGGTATGGCAGACAATGGGCTACAACCAGCCCCCCCACAAGAGCTACTTCCTCGGTGAGATGGAGGGTATCACCGTAGCGCCACCTACCAACACCATGACGGGACGCACCGAAGTGGCTAACGGCGGCACTATCAAAACAACCGACGAGCACCTCATCGTGTGCGAGACCAACAACACGAATGTGAGCATCCAAGACGGTGCCAGCCCCTATATGGTGACATTCAACGTGCCATCGTGGGTGCAGGGCAACGCTGGCAGCAACATTTCAGCCAAACCCGCTCCCACCTACGAGTACTTCACCTGCAACGTGACTGGTGGCGCACTCACAGGCAACACACGCCTCGTGAAAACGGGCGACGGCATCCTCACCCTGCCCAAGGTGAACATGACCTATACGGGCGAGACCAACGTTTGGGCGGGTACGCTCAACTTCGACGGCACATTGAAGCAGTCTGACCTATGGCTCAACCGCTTTGCAGAGCTGAACTCCAACGGCGGTCAGTTCAAGAGCATCAAGGCCGACTACGCCTCTATCATCCGTCCTGGCGGAGAGAACTCCATGGGCAGCATCACCATTGATGAGACTTACACCATGGGCTTTGGTTCACGCCTTGTCCTCGACCTTTACAGCGATGGCATCAAAGCAGACCAGCTCAACACCAAGACGCTCAAGATTGAGAAGAAGACAGGCACTGCATGGGAGCAGTACGGTCCTAAATACCTCCGCCCCGTCATTCAGGTGGTGGAGCACTGCGCCGCAGGAGCCACCACGCTGGCTGAGGGCAACTACATCATTGGTAAAGTGGAAGAGCTGAGCGGTTCACTCGCTGACATCAAGATTGAGGGCGTGACCGACTTGAAGTCCAACCTGACCATTGATGAGAACAAGAACCTCATCCTCTCCATCAGCAATGTGCGTCCAGCTGGCGAGATTGTGTGGACAGGAGCATCGTCAACCACTTGGGACTTCGCCAAGACGGAGAACTTCTACGTGGCTGGCGACGAGACCAAGACGGCTGACTCCTTCGTTAAGGACGACGTCGTGAACTTCACCGACGAAGCCACAAAAGTGGCTGTCAACATCAACGAGGAACTTTCACCAAGCGGCATCAAAGTAGATGCCACGAAGAACTACACAATCTCTGGTAACGGAGCCATCATGACAGGCTCTCTCGTGAAGGAAGGCACAGGCACACTGACAATCTTGACAGAGAACTCATATACGGGTGGTAACTACCTGAAGGGCGGCACGGTGAAGGTCGGCGTACTCTCCAATGCGAACAAAACTACAGGCAACCTTGGTGCCGTGACCACCACCGCCTCCAAGTTCACCATGGAGAACGGAGCCACCATTCAGACAACAGCCACCGTCACCAACGGCTCACCTATCAAGTTTGTGGGTGATGAAGGCGGTGTCATCAACGCTGGTGCCAACATGGACTTCAATCAGGACAAAGCCTTCTCTGGCACGGTTCTCACCAAGAAGGGAGCGGGATGGCTCAAGACTTACACCACAGGTTCAGGTCTCAACAAGATGGTGATTGTGCAGGGACGCACCGTGAACTACAATGGCGTGCCAGCCAAAGCCGTGGAACTGCAAGGCGGTGAACTGCAAGATGCTACAGGAGGCGGCACAGGCGCTCAATCAACAGCCACTTCCATGCCGATAACCGTGCCAGCAGGCAAGACAGGCACCTTCATTCTGGGCAGCGGCTACTATACCGCTTATGCCAACAAGGTGACAGGCGCAGGCACGCTGACCATCATCCCCACCAACACCGTGAGCCGTGTACGCATCACGGGCGACTGGAGCCAATTTGAAGGCACTGTCAAGCACACGACCACCAACATTTGGTTGCCACTCGACAACTCAACAGGCATTCCGAAAGGCACTCTCGACATCGCCAGCGGCTGTACGGTGACGAACACCGTAGGCAAGACCTATTCCATTGGCAAGCTCACAGGTTCGGGCTCTTTGGCACAGGCTGTCAGCAACTTCACCAGCCAAGGCACACCATCGGGCAACATCACTTGGCAAGCAGGAAACGACCAAGAGGACGGCGACTTCACCTTCTCGGGCATAGTAACCGACAACGGCTCTAACAAGTGCCTCTTCAACAAGATAGGCAACTGCAAGATGACCATCTCTGGCGCATGGACCAACTCTGGCGCGGTGCAGGTGAAGAAAGGCGAACTATTCGTCAAGTCGGGCGCACTCCTCGGCACAGGCGCACTCACCGTGGCACAGGGAGCCACCCTCTCTGGCGTGAGCAAGAACGGCACCCCAATGACCAACAGCTCCGTTACCATCAACGGAACGCTCCATCCTGGTGCATCAGCCACAGCTATCACGGGCAACTTCAACTTCAACGGCAAGAACGTGACTTTCGGTGCCACATCGACCCTTTTGGTGGGTCTGCGCAAGAGCGCAACCGCCACACAGGCGAATAACACCTACATCACCAACATCGGCACATTGAAACTTACAGCTGGAGCCACCATCGCAGCCTACATCAGCGAAGCAAACATGGCAGCCCTGACGACCGATGCTGCTGTGGCAGACTCCTTCTATGTATGGACCGATGCCAAGACCGTGAACATCACAGGCGACCTCCAGTTCGACCTGCCCGAACTCCCTGTCTATAACTATTGGGACACCAGCCGCATCAGCGAAGGTATCCTCTACGTGCGCTGCGATGCTGCCAAGTATCAGGAGTTCGTCACTGGCATCAGTGCCATCGAGAACAACGAGACGGTTGAAGTGCAGGTCATCAGCACCAGCGNAACGGCAATTAACACCTTCACCTGCCCCATGGGCAACGTGCGCGCCACCTTNGCCAACACCGCCNTGNCACNAGGCATCTACCTGCTCCGCATCCAAAGCGAAACGGGCAAACGAGGCACTCTGAAAATGATAAAATAGATGCTTTTTTAGTTAAAAATCCACATTTACATATAAAAAAGGGACGAAACATTTGGTATGTTTCGTCCTTTTTTCGTTCCTTTGTAGGCTTTTACTGACGCGCCGATGCGGGAATCCGTCTATGCTCTACATGCAAGATTACAGGAAAAGCCCCCAAAGGACTGACGCACGAACAACGCCAAAGCCTTGTTAGTACTTCCGAAGAAGTACTCCAATACTTTCTCGGCAGTACTTCAGTACTTCTGCGGAAGTACTGAAGAGAATAAAGGCATGAGCGTCACACGAACAAGAAACATTGTAACTAACATATTTTTTATTAACAATTAACTGATTTAACTTATGAAGAAAATCTTCACTTTAGCCCTGACAGCGATGCTGATGGGGGGGGTAAATGCTTCAGCTCAGACGGAGTACACAATCCTTCAGGATTTGACTGCGTCTAAGGTGAAGAANGCAAACTTCGCAGAAGGTGAGCCAGCCACGGCTACCATCTTCACTTATGACTACAACATGACAGATGTTCCTGTCGGTGAGTCAGACCCAACACTTGGTTTGTTCGGCATGCAGGCTGTACCAGGATGGACAGCCAGTGCATTGTCTGACAATGTGCGCGTGATGGAGAACGCTCAGTCAGAAGCACGCACTGACGGCGCCAACGCTAAGGCTGCCGGTCTTTTCGCTTACGACGATGAGTCAGGCGACGAGACTACTATCGGACTTGGCGGTGCGTACTATGCACCTTATGCTCCAGAAGAAGCTACTGGCAACGTGTTAGGCATGGTAGCAGTGTGGGGTGCTGAGGCTAAATACACGCAAGACATCTCACTGAACGCTGGAGCCTACATGATGGTTGTCAAACTGTACAATGCCGCTGGTGCTGGCTCGCTGGAGACCAACCATATCGGTTTTGTCACAAGCAACGCATCTTACACTTCCACTAAGGATACATACGCAGAGGGCGAATGGCTGACAGACACCGTTGTGTTCCGCTTGACAGCAGCCACAGAGGGTCAGCTCTCACTGGGCCTCAAGTTTGGTGCAGGTTCTGGCTCTGCTCCTCACCTCTTCATCAGCGACGTGAAGCTCTACTCCATCGACGAGCAGCAGCTCATCCAAGCTGAGATTGAAAAGGCAAAGGAAGAGTTGAAGGCACTGATTGACGAAGGCGAGATATATGNCGCTGATGTAACGAAATCAAAGGAGGTTTACGAAAACGCCAATGCTACGATGGAAGAGGTGCAGGCTGCCATTGCCGCACAGAAGGAAATCAACGCTNCCAGCGTGACCGACCTCTCTGAGTACTTCTTCAACAACTCACACTTCGACGAGGACGAACCTGTTGTTGGCGGTATCTGTACTTATGATTACGACTGCGCAAAGAATGAGATTCCTACAACCAACTACAGCATGCTCCCCGTTACAAACTGGGAACGCACGAAGACAGACAACGGCGCTGCTTCAGGTGTATTTGCCATTGGTAGTGGTGCATGGGTTGGTGGCAAAGACTATGTGGTGCCCAATGAACTCTCTAATGGCTCGAAAGAAGGCAAGGTGCTTGGCTTCGTGACCTGCTGGACAATGGCTGTACAATACAAACAGGCATGTACTCTCCCTGCTGGTCAGTACAAGTTGACCATGTCTTACTACAACACAGGTGGAACATCAGCCGTTGAAAAGAACCTGATTGGCTTTGTTGCCAACGATGGCACAGAATACTTGGCTACTATTACAACATTCCCTGTAGGTAAGTGGACTTCGGAGGAGGTACCCTTCACGCTGGATGAAGAGACCACTGGTTACTTCACATTGGGCTATAAGTCTCAGAACATGGGTTCTGGCAGCATGCCTCACTTCTTCACTGACGGTATCTACCTGACTTATGTAGGCACAGGCTTCAACCCATCACTCTTCGCGCTGCAGTCAGCCATCAAGACTGGTGAGGCATGGGCTGAGTCAGAAGAGGCATACAACGCTACACTCCGCTCACAGATGGAGGCTGCCGTTGAAGCAGCACAGGCTCTTTACGATGACGAAAGCAACGACACTGAAGCTAACAAGGCCGCTGCAACAGTCATCAAGGACCTCGTTCCTCAGATTGAGGCAAGCATCGCTGCCTACAAGAACCTCGCCGCACTCCAGACCGACTTAGAGAACAGCATCGAGGAGTATGGAGAAGAGACTTATCCAACGCTGAACGAGCGTCTGGGCGAGTTGAAGGACGGTGTTGACGCAGCATTGGAAGAGCAGAACTGGGACAACACCCAGATTGAAGAAGCTATCGCACAACGCCCAGCCATCATCAAGGAAGAGATTCAGAAGATTTTCGACGTTGCTGTAGAATCAGGCAAAGCCAGCGATGAAAACATCAACATCACTCCGCTCTACGAGCAGATGGCTTACACTTACAGCACAGCAGCCCAGACGGGAGCAAACATTCCTGATACAGAATGGAAATACGGCAATGCCAGCAACTTCAAGACACAGTATGGCACAGCCGAGGTTTGGAACCAAAGCCCATTCGCTGTAAGCCGCACGCTCAAAGACATGCCAGCAGGTACATACACACTCACTACCAAGGCATTCTACCGCACAGCTGACAACGCAGCAAACTACGATGGTTACGATGCTGAAAACGAATTGGCATTCGTCTTTGCAGGCAATAACAAGACCGCACTGACTAACGTAGCGGTAATTGCAAGCGACAACAACGAAGACAAGACTGGTTGGGCTGAAACAGCCGAAGGTAGCGGCATCTATGTGCCTAACAGCCAACAAGCAGGCTACAACATCTTCAACGACGAAGCATACGACGCTGTTGTTACGAAGTCTGTTTCTACCGTGCTCACAGAGACAGGCGACCTCACCTTCGGTGTGAAAGCAGACCAGATGGAAGGCAACTCTTGGGTGCTCTGGTACAGCTTCTCTATCGCCTACAACGCTATCGACGCAGACGTGCTCAACTCCGACTTGCAGGGTCTCATCACCGAGTTCCACAACTACTGCGAAGAACAGGAAGAGAACATGAACAACTATGAAGCTGGTTTCAGCAGCGATGCAGAAAGTGCTGCCGCAGCAGCTATCGGCGGCGATGTAGAGACACTTGACGCCGCACGCAAGGCACTCATCGCAGCATACACAGAAGTGAAAGCTGGTATAGAGGCATGGGCTGCATACAACAAAGCTGTCGAATCATTCTACACTGCAAGAGACGAATACTATGACGAAGCATCTGTAGAAGCACAGAACGCTTACGATGCTGTAGCAGAACTCGTAGATGCAGAGGCTGCCGCTGAGTACAACGCAGCAGAAGTAAACGCACTCGTTGACCAGATGGGTGCAGTTACATCTGCCCTGAAGTTGCCAGCCGACTACAACGCTGCCAGCGACGAGAACCCCATCGACATGACGCAAGTCATCATCAACCCAAGCTTCGAGGACGGTCTGAACGGATGGGCATACTTCCAGGGAAGCGACACGAAGTCTGCTGACAACTCTAACAGCACTTACATGATTGACATCGCTGACGGTGCATACGTATTCAACACATGGAACGGTTCTACTCCAGAAGGCGGCTTCTACGTATCACAGGTATTGAAGGGTCTCCCAGCAGGTACTTATGAGTTGCAGGCTATCCTCGCTTCTGACCAAGGCAACAAGATTGACCTCACTGCCAACGGTGAAGGTATGCCATTCGAGATGGTAGGAGCGAAGGAGAACGGTCAGGAAGCAAGCATCATCTTCAAGCTCGAGGAGAAGAGCGACGTAACCATCAAGGCAACCAGCATGTCATGGTTCAAGGCTGATAACTTCCGCCTCACTTACTACGGTGCTGAGAGCGACAAGGAAGTGACTGGCATCGAAGAGACTGAGATTGCCAACACTCCTGCCAATGGTCTCATCTACAACCTCGCTGGTCAGCAGGTAGACAAGAGCTACAAGGGCATCGTTCTCAAGAACGGCAAAGTTTACTTGCAGAAGTAACTTCCTTAGAAGACTTACTTAAACTCTCAAATAATTGGGGCAAAGCTGACAAGCTTTGCCCCTTTTTGTTACCTTTGCGAGTGAAACAATAATGATTTTTGGGGAACGGTCGCAAGCGACCTTGGCGGACAGAAAATAATTACCAATAATACGCAATAATTGGAGCCAATAATTAAATATAAGAAGAAATGATGACGAGGGAAGAGTATATGAAGATATACAAACTTGTCGGGGCTGCGATGGAGGTGTATAATGAGTTAGGACGTGGAATGGAAGAACCCATCTACCAAGAAGCCATGGCGTTAGAACTGGANGAGANAGNNATCNCATACGAACGAGAGAAAATCCTACATACCCATTACAAAGGGCAACGCCTAAAGAAAACATACGTGGCAGACTTCTACAGCCAAGGCATCATTGTGGAGTTCAAGTCCGTCACCCAAATTACTCAAGACCATCGCGCACAACTCTTCAACTATCTACACATCACAAAACTACACACAGGCATTATTATCAACTATGGTGAAGACCACTTCCATGCCGAACGCTACATATATGATGCCGACACTGACCATTACGAACTACTCACCCAGCGCAATCTCCACAAGTATATCGAAGACCAATAATCTATTATTGATCGCAATTATTGCGCATTATTGGTCATTATTGTTTCCCACAACAAGCGGCGAAGCCGCGGAAACCAAGGCGACAAAACATGATTGGAACGACCGCTCACAAGCATGAAGAAAGAAAAAAACGACCAATAACGCACAATAATTTGGGCTGATAAACTTTTTTGTGGTATCTTTGTCGCAAGCATTATAATTAGTCCTTTACTCTAACATGAAAACAGACATTGAAATTGCGCGCGAGTGTCAGCTCGCGCCCATTGAGGAGGTGGCACGCAAGATTGACGTGCCAGTGGATGCCCTCGAACACTACGGCAAGTACATCGCCAAAGTGCCCAACCAGCTCATTGACGAGGAGAAAGTCAAGAAGAGCAACCTCATCCTCGTGACCGCTATCACACCCACCAAGGCCGGCATTGGCAAGACCACGGTAAGTATCGGTTTGGCACTGGGTCTGAACAAGCTGGGCAAGAAAGCAGTATGCGCCCTGCGCGAACCCTCGTTGGGTCCGTGCTTCGGTGTGAAGGGCGGTGCCGCTGGCGGTGGCTACGCACAAGTGCTGCCGATGGAGAAAATCAACCTCCACTTCACAGGCGACTTCCACGCCGTGACCTCGGCCCACAACATGATTGCGGCCCTGCTCGACAACTACATCTACCAGCACCGCGAGGAAGGCTTTGCTCTGAAGGAAGTGCTGTGGAAACGTGTGCTCGACGTGAACGACCGCAACCTGCGCACCGTTGTCACAGGCTTGGGCGCAAAGACCGATGGCATCCCTGCCGAGAGCGGCTTCGACATCACGCCAGCCTCAGAGATGATGGCAATCCTTTGCCTCTCCAAGGACTTGGACGACCTGCGCCGCCGCATCGGCAACATCCTGCTCGGCATCAAGACCGACGACACCCCCTTCCGTGTGAAAGACATGGGCGTGGATGGTGCCATCACCGTGCTGCTGCTCGATGCCATCAAGCCCAACCTGGTGCAGACCACGGAGCAGACCCCAGCCTTCGTACATGGTGGTCCGTTCGCCAACATTGCCCACGGCTGCAACACGGTCATCGCCACACGCATGGCAATGACGTATGGCGACTATGTGGTGACAGAGGCAGGCTTCGGTGCCGACCTCGGCGCGGAGAAGTTCTTCAACGTGAAGTGCCGCAAGAGTGGTCTGCAACCCAAGCTCACCGTCATCGTAGCCACCACACAGGGACTGAAGATGCACGGTGGCGTGCCCGTGGACAAGATTAAAGAGCCGAACGCGGCAGGACTCATCGAGGGCTGCAAGAACCTCGACCGCCACATCCGCAACATGAAGGGCTTCGGTCAGCAGGTGGTGGTGGCGTTCAACCGCTACGCCACCGACACCGACGACGAGGTGGCACTGCTGCGCAAGCACTGCGAGGAGCAGGGCGTGGGCTTTGCCGTGAACAACGCCTTCCTTGAGGGCGGAGAGGGCGCGAAGGAACTGGCACAGCTCGTCATCGACACCATTGAGCAACAACCATCGGCACCGCTCACGCTGACTTACGACGACACCGACGACATCAAGACGAAGATTGAGAAGGTGTGCCGCAAGATTTACGGTGCAGCCACCGTGAGCTACGGCAAGTCAGCCGAGAAGATGCTCCAGCGCATCGTCCGCTTGGGCATGGAGCACTACCCCGTCTGCATCGCCAAGACACAGTATTCGTTCTCGGCCGACCAGACCCTGTATGGCTCTCCCGAAGGCTTCAATGTGAACATCCGCGACCTCGTTATCAACGCCGGCTCGGAGATGATTGTTGCCATCGCTGGCGACATCATGCGCATGCCAGGGCTGTCGAAATCGCCTCAAGCAGAACGCATCGACATCGTGAACGGTCTTATTGAGGGACTCTCATAACAACGACAACGCTTAAACCACAAGCGAGGGGGCATCCATGATGGATACCCCCTCGCTTGTTTTGTGCCCTTTACACACCTCAAAAGGAGAGTGAGTCACACCCTTCTTGGGGTCTGAGTCACTCCCTTCCAAGGGTGTGACTCAGACCTGTTTTTGAGGTGTAAGTTGCCACCGTCAGCACATAGCCCTTGTCGGGATACTCCTCGGTGTAAAGCGACACATTATTATATATAAGGAGAAGATTCCGCAAGTCATCGTCGATGCCCCGCCCCGTGAGCTTGACGATGGCTTCCTTCTGCGTCCAATAGCGGGTGAAGGCAAGCTGGGGGTCGGGGGCTTGCTGCACGACGGCAAGCTCTTGGCCGTTGAGCACATGGCGTGCCAGCGGCTCTTTGTAGCGACCAATGGACTCGATGTCGATGCCGACTTCGCACGAAGCCACCACACAGGCTACGGCCTGACGGCAGTGGGAGAGGTTGAAATGGATGGTCGGGGATGAAAAAGCAGGACGCTCGGACGTGAACAGGAGACGGGGTTTTCCGTGCTCACCGATGGAGAAAGCAGGGTGTTCGGTGATGCCATACGTGTCGCGAAGTGCCTGACAGAGCAAGAGATAGGCGTAGGTGCATTCCTTGCGTCCCTGCAAGTGCTTGAAGCGCAGTGCCTTCTCGCGCCGCCAAGGGGGCAGCGTGTCGAGAGCGGCAAGNAGGTCGTCCTCANTGANGGNANCCAAATGGTCGTTCACCAACAAANGAAACTTTTTCATGCGACAAAATTAGGAAAATAAAATGGAAAGGATGACCTCAAGGGCTATTTTTATCGCTATTTGCGACCTTGCCCCCTGCCAAGAGCGGCTATTTGGCTTCTCGCCCACAGGAGGGGACTCCCATGCAGGATTGCAGTTCTTGCCTTGAAACAGAACAAATGACTCCTATTTTCATCCTATCCACCCACACTTTGCACATCATTTTGTGGGGTGTGCATTTTTCTTTTCCCTTTTTTACACAGAATACAAATGTGTGTGTAAAATGCTCATAATTACACTGTTTTTATTTGTAAGGAACACCATTTGTTGGTAATTTTGAACTCGGAAATAAGCGCTTTGAGCGCATGTGTGCATTTTTTCATGAGTAAGAATATGACCAATATCATGCTTGATCGGTTTCTCAAGCAATCCCGTTTCACTTCGCAAGAGGACTTTGAGAAGAACTTTGAGTTTATCGTGCCCGAAAACTTCAACTTCGCATACGACGTGATGGATGTGTGGGCAGAGGAGACGCCTGACCGCTTGGCATTGCTGTGGTGTAACGATAAGGGTATTGAACGCCGCTTCACGTTTGCCGACATACGCCGCGAGTCGAACAAGGTGGCGGGCTACCTGCGCTCGCTGGGCATCGGCAAGGGCGATTTCGTGATGCTCATCATGAAGCGCCGCTACCAGTTCTGGCTCACGATGCTGGCGCTGCACAAGATTGGCGCAGTGGCTATCCCTGCGTCTTTCTTGCTAACGAAGAAAGATATTGTGTATCGTGTCAAGTGTGCGAATATCAAGGCGATTGTGGCGTGTGGCGACGAGGGCATCCTGCAGCAGGTGAACGAGGCGCATGAAGAGTTCCCTGCGCTGAAGCACCGCATCAGCATCGGTCCAGTCGTGCCGGAGGGCTGGGATGACTTCAAGGCTGGCGTGAGAAACGCTCCCGAATACAAGGGCGAGCGAGTGACGAAGTCCTCTGACTACCTGCTCATGTACTTCACATCGGGCACGAACGGACAGCCCAAGATGGCGATACACGACCACACTTATCCGCTGGGACACATCGGCACTGCCGCCTATTGGCACGACCTGCACATGGGCAGTTTGCACCTTACCGTGGCCGACACGGGATGGGCAAAAGCGACGTGGGGCAAGATGTATGGGCAATGGATTGCAGGAGCTGCGCTGTTTGTCTATGACCACGAGAAGTTCAACGCCGCCGACATTCTGGAGAGAGTGGGACAATACCGCATCACCAGTTTCTGCGCTCCCCCAACCATCTACCGTTTCATGATTCGCGAGGACTTGAGCCACTTCGACCTCAGTTCGCTGGAGCATGTGACGACTGCCGGCGAGGCGCTGAATTCGGCGGTGTATGACAAGTTCCTCGAAATCACGGGGCTGGAGATTAAGGAGGGATTCGGACAGAGCGAGGGCACTTGCCTGATTGCCACAACCTCTTGGATGAAGACGAAGCCTGGCTCGATGGGCAAGCCGATGCCGCAATACGACATCCACCTGCTGAAAGCCGACCTGACCGAGGCCAAAGAGGGTGAGGAAGGACAGATAGCCATCCGCACCGACGGCAAGAAGCAAATCGGCTTGTGCTGCGAGTACTACTGCAACCCCGAGGCGACCAACAAGGCTTGGCACGACGGATACTACTTCACGGGCGATTTGGCTTATAAGGACAAGGACGGCTACTACTGGTTCGTAGGACGTGCCGACGACGTGATTAAGTCCAGCGGCTACCGCATCGGCCCCTTCGAGGTGGAGAGCGCGCTGATGACCCACCCTGCCGTGGTGGAGTGTGCCATCACAGGTGTGCCCGACGACATACGCGGCATGGTGGTGAAGGCGACAATCGTGCTGGGCAAGGAGTGGAAAGACAAGGCGAACGACGACTTGGTGAAGGAGCTGCAAGACCATGTAAAGAGGACCACCGCGCCCTACAAGTATCCCCGTGTGGTGGAGTTTGTCGATGAGCTGCCCAAGACGCACTCAGGCAAGATTCGCCGTGTGGAGATTCGAGAAAACGACGCTAAGAAGGTGGGCGCATGACCGAAGCTGAGTGGATAGCGAAGGGCAAGGAGGCATACGCCCGCATGGATTGGAANGTGTGNCTNGANGCATACGCCGAAGCCATCAGACTGAACCCTGCGTCAGAGGCGNTGGAACTGCGCCGCATGACCNTGAGCATCATTGAANTTTANAACAAAGACCTATATAACCCATAATCTATCAATATGCTGTATGGCGCGGGCGGCACAGGCAAGCTGGTGTTCACCTCCAGCTTATCGCCGGGCATCGCGCTGATGCAGGAGGGAATCAGCTATATGGCTGGCAACGAACTCCCAGGCGTGATTGTCAGCGTAGGCCGTGGAGGGCCTGGCTTAGGCACTATCCAACCTGGACAG
>WFMB01000010.1 GCA_009177185.1 Bacteroidales bacterium | reverse complement strand
CTTATCGGCCGCTTCCTTCATCTGAACATCAGACAAAACGGGAGTTAGAATGAAAACGGTTTCGTATTGATTCATAAGATCAATAATGTAAGTTTTGTTTGTTAATAATGTTGTTGGTTGTGCATCTGGTTTCCCAAAAGCGGTGCAAAGGTACGAATAAGTTGTGAGTTAGTTGCTAAGAATCAGCGGTTTTTTGTTCGGATTGAAGTTTTTTGAGGGTAAAACGGCAATTTCTTGCTGAAATGTTTCGTGGTTCGGATAAAAAGCCGTTATTTTGTGTCGAATTTGTGAATCAATCAAAAAATACATATAACATGAAAAAATACATTGGCGTTATGCTTGTCGCCCTTGGCGCGCTGCTGCTCATCATGAGTGCCTTCGTTCCTTTTATGAACGACTTGGCTGACCAGAACTGGTACACATGGGGGGCTTTCATTGTTTTTATCATTGGTGGTCTTCTCACGCATATCTTTGTGAACAATCCCTATCTGATTAGGAAGATGTTGCCTAAGAAGGATTAACACCTGTGGTCGATATGGCGTGACTATGCGCCAAGTGACAGAATACAAAGGGGGATGTACCGAATTGGTACATCCCCCTTTGATGATATATGTAATCTTTAATAGTGGTATATGTCATTTTCGTCGCTTTGTTCCTTAACCGTAGCCTTTGGCTATTGCGCATCACCAATACTGAAGGTGTAAACTTTTGCAGACTTTGTATTTGTCATCATATTTGTTACGGCTAAGCAGTATTCACCTTCTTCCAAGGCGGATGTGCTGATGATGACAGAGGACTCGCCGTATTTCTTATACTTTAATACAACAGCGGCATCTTCATTAGATGATGCTCCTGTAAAGGAGCCGGCTTCACCGCTTTTCCACCTGCGTTTTGATTGTAGTGTTTCCAATTTGATGATACTGATGGATTGCTGTGGGGAAGTTCCACCCGTATTGATGATGATGTTATTAACGCCTTTGTTGATGTGTAGTGATGATGTAATGCCATTGATGTAATAATAACTTTTAACCTTTCCTATACCCGTTAGGTACATTGAGGCTGCTGCTTTGGCTTTGATGTACGCACTTTCGCAGGGGAGTGGAATCTCGAATGTCGAATCAGCATTAAAAACATAAGGCTCGAACTCAAAGTCAGGCTCTATTTGAGCATGACAGCACATGGTGCTTATCCCAAAGAATAGGATTGAAAAAAACTTTTTCATACATTTTATTTTTTTAGGTTAATGAATAAGTTGGCTGTTGCCTTATTGGGGAATCTGCGCTAACTTATGGACATAAAAAAGCGCATGCTTCACCATACGCTACTCAGGTCTAGGCCAACCTACTATCAGTTATGGAGAAGTCTGCGCTTGAGACGCAAACCTCTAACTGATAGTATATTGCTCTTATTCACGTGTCGAGGGCCTAGTTCGAGTAGCGATTGAGCAAATAAAATGTCTATGCTTTATCTACAAGCACGTTGCAAAGCTACAAAACATTGTTGAACTACGCAACAATTCGTGGAAAAATCCTTTTATAATAATAGGAATTATTTCGATACCTTCATTTTCGTTGTTTTCATGCAGGCTACGGAGTTGTCTTTTGATGCTCTATGATACGGCCTCTAAATCGGAGTCCCCGACTCCGACCAACCGATGTCGGGGACTCCGATTGGTCGATGTCGGGGACATCGATTTTGGGGGGCTTTTTGAGGGGTTACTTTTCGCCGCCTTTGTGGTTCTCGTCTGTGATGACGAGTTTGTAGCCCTTGCCGTGTACGTTGATGATTTCCACGTTGGGGTCATCCTTGAGGTGCTTGCGCAGTTTGGTGATATATACATCCATGGAGCGCGCGTTGAAGTAGTTGTCGTCTATCCAGATGGTCTTCAGGGCGTAGTCGCGCTGGAGCAGTTCGTTTTGGCGGTTGCTGAGCAGGGTGAGCAGCTCGGCTTCCTTGGTGGTGAGCTTCTCCTGCTTGCCGTTGATGCTCAGGATTTGCTTTTGGGTGTCGAACGTGAACTTGCCGATTTGGCGCACTGCCAAGTCCTTGCTCTTCTTGCCGCGGACGCGCCGAAGGATGGCTTCGATGCGGAACACCACTTCTTCCATGGAGAAGGGCTTGGTGATGTAGTCGTCGGCGCCCAGCTCGAAGCCAGCGCGCACGTCGTCTTTCAGGTTCTTGGCTGTGAGGAACATGAATGGCATCTCGTAGTTCAGCTCGCGGATTTTGCCTGCCAGCGTGAAGCCGTCCATGCGTGGCATCATGACGTCGAGGATGCAGAGGCTGAAGTTGTCTTGCAGGAAGGTCTCGAAGCCTTCTTCCCCGTCTTGGCAGAGTGTCACGCTGTATCCCTTGGCCTCCAGGTATTCGCGCAGAAGCATGCCGAGGCTTTCGTCGTCTTCGCAGAGAAGGATTTTCACTTCTTCAAGTCTGTCGTCTGTAATCATAGTTGTGTGGTTTTAAGAGTTGATGTTCGTTATGTGTTTTTGCTCCCGTTGCAGGGTGCGCATCGAGCGGCGTATGAGGACTGGTCAGTCATTCATCTTCAGCTTGATGATGAATCGGGTGCCGATGCCGGGCTCGCTTTCTGCCACGATGGTGCCCTTGTGGTCTTTCACTATCTTGTGTACGTAGGCGAGTCCTAAGCCAAAGCCTTTCACGTCGTGCAGGTTGCCCGTGTGTACGCGGTAGAACTTCTCGAAGATGCGTTTCAGGTCTTCTTTCTTGATGCCGATGCCGTTGTCCTTGATGGCGATGCAGAGCAGTTCGGGTTCGTTCCATGTCTCCACGTTCAGTTCAAGGTCGGTGTCCTTGCGTCGGTACTTCACGGCATTGTCCATGAGGTTGAAAATGACGTTGGTGAAGTGCATGTCATCCACACAGATGATGGGGTCGGTGGCATTCAGGTGGGTGATGATTTTCCCGCCGTTCTTCTCCACCTTGAGGGCGAAGGTGTGAGTTACGCTGGCAATGAGTTCGTTGATGTCCACTTCTTTCATGTGGAGGTTGGCGCGCTGGTTCTCGTAGATGGATAGCTGCAGCACTTTCTCCACTTGGAAACGGAGTCGTTTGGTCTCGTCGATGATGGTGGTTGTGAGCCGTTCCATCAGGGCTGGAGTCTTCTTCACCGAGTCGTCGCCCAGCATCTGCGCTGCCAGCGAGATGGAGGAGATGGGGGTCTTGAACTCGTGCGTCATGTTGTTGATGAAGTCGTTTTTCAGCTCCGTCAGTTTCTTCTGCCTGAACACGAGTACGAGGGTGACAATGAAGGTGACGAGCAGGATGAGCGTGAAGATGAGCGAGGGCATCATGAACCAGAATGAACGCCAGATGTACTTGTTCAAATCGGGGAAATGCACTTTCAATATGCCGCTGCGCTGGATGGGGTCGTTCTTGAACAGCGTCTCCGCAAAGGAGGCTTCGCTGCCCATCTTGTCGTAGTCGGCGCATTGATACACCGCTCTGCCGTTACTGGTAGTCACACTGAAATGGTAGGGGATGTTGATGCCGTTGCTGCTTAACTGCGTTTTGAGGGTTTGGTCCAACTCGATGAAGTCAATTCGGTCGGCCAAGGGGCGGTCGCTGGCGGTGTAGAGGATGCTGTAGATGACCTCCTCGACAAGGCTCTTCTCGGTGGCGTAACGCATCGCCATAATCTCCTGCAAGGAGCGTTGGCGGTCGTTGTTGCTGGCGGTCTTCTTGGTGAAGTATTTGTCCGACAGGTTGGTGCTGGCTGTCGTCTCGCGCGATGTGAACACGCTTCCGTCCTTGGCTGTCACCTGATGGGTGTGCTGGATGACCGAAGAGTCTGTGCTCACAAAGACCGAGTCGGTTGCGGTGGCGATGCCCGTCATTGCATCCGCTCCCTGCTCCAGATAGCGCTTGGCTTCTGAGAGTTCCAGCTGGTGCGCAGTCTCGTACAGGCTGCGGTTCACGGACTCCTCGAAGTGCGCATGTCGCAGGGACGTAATCTCCTCGATGTAGCGCATCTGCATCACCAGCAGGCTGGCGAACGAGACACCCATGACGATGGTGAGTGTGAGGATGGTATATTTCTTCATTTTCTTTGTATGCTGTTTGATGACACAAAAGTAGGGTGAATCTTAAATACAGAGCGAAAATTTAACGGGAAAGTGAAGTAATCGCTAAGAATGTTTGCGTTTGTTAACGACTCCATCTGTTCCTGCTTGATAAATTCGCAATCAAAAAGGGCGAACCATCGGATGACGGTTCGCCCTTTCGGTTGGGGTATTTGTTGTANAGTATCAGTCCTCNNCCTTGTTCTGCTCCNCNANCTCCTTCATCAGTTTCTGCTGNAGNTCGNTTGGGACGAGTTCATANGAGGCAAACTTCATGATGAANCTGGCGCGTCCACCCGTGATGGAACTCAATGTGGTAGAGTAGCTGGAGAGGCTCTTCAAAGGCACTTTCGCAATCAGCTTCTCATAGCCGTTCTCGCTTTCGCTGCCGATAATCATGCCTCGGCGACCTTGAAGGTCGGACATCACGTCGCCCATCTTGTCGCCTGGGACAAAGACTTCCACGTCGTAGATAGGCTCCAGCAGTTTCGGACCTGCTGCCTTGAATGCGTCGGAGAATGCGTGGCGACCTGCCAGCATGAACGACAGTTCGTTGGAATCAACTGGGTGCATCTTGCCGTCATATACAATCACACGCACGTCGCGAGCATACGAACCTGTCAATGGACCTTGCTCCATGCGGCTCATGATGCCTTTCAAGATGGCTGGCATGAAGCGTGCGTCGATGGCACCGCCCACCACGGAGTTGATGAAGACGAGCTTTCCGCCCCATTCCAAATTCACCTCTTCCTTGCCCTTGGGCGTAATCTTGAACTCCTGATTGCCGAACTTGTAGCTGGTTGGGTCAGGCATCCCGTCGTAGTAAGGTTCTACAATGAGGTGTACCTCGCCGAACTGCCCTGCGCCACCTGATTGCTTCTTGTGGCGATAGTCAGCGCGTGCAGCTTTGGTGATAGTCTCGCGATATGGAATCTTCGGCTCTTCAAAGCGGATGTTTATCTTCTCATTGTTCTCCATGCGCCATTTCAGTGTGCGCAGATGGAACTCTCCTTGACCCTTGATGAGCGTTTGCTTCAGTTCCTTCGATTGCTCGATAATCCATGTGGGGTCTTCCTGCGTCATCTTCTGGATGGCCGCCACCATCTTCTCTGTGTCTGCCTCGTTCTCGGCTTTGACGGCGCGGATGTATTTAGGGTTAGGATACTTGACGAAGTTGAAACGGTGGTCGCAGTCTTTGCCTGCCAGCGTGTTGCCAGTGCGCACATCTTTGAGCTTCACGGTGCAGCCAATGTCTCCTGCCGCCAGTTCTTCTACTTTGATGCGGTTGGAGCCTGCGCATGTGAACAGCTGTGCGATGCGTTCCTTCGAGCCGCGGTCAGTGTTTGTCAGGTCGTCTCCTTCATGCACTTTGCCCGACATCACCTTGAAATACTGCACGCCGCCGATGTGTGGCTCGTTGGCGGTCTTGAAGAAATAGAGCGAAGTGGCAGCGTTGGGGTCGGGGAGTACCTCCTCACCGCGCGTGTTGTGTACCTGTGGCATTTCGTCAACAAATGGCACCACATTGCCCAAGAACTCCATCAGGCGGCGTACACCCATGTCCTTCGTGGCGCAGACACAGAATACGGGGAAGATGCTGCGTGCTGCCAAGCCTTTGCGGATGCCGGTGCGGAGTTCGTCTTCGGTCAGTGCTTCCGTGTCAAAGAACTTCTCCATCAGTCCTTCGTCATTCTCGGCAGCTGCCTCCACCAGGGCGCGGTGCATCTCCATGGCTCGTTCCATTTCCTCGGCAGGAATGTCCTCGATGACGGGTGCTCCGCCTTCGGGCTTCCACGAGTACTTCTTCATCAGCAGCACGTCAATCAGCGCATTGAAGTCAGGACCTTCGTTGAGAGGATATTGGATGGGCACGACCTTCTTTCCATAGATGCTGATGAGGTTGTCCAACACCTGATGGAAGTCGCACTTCTCCGAGTCGAGCTGGTTCACCAAGAAGATAACGGGCTTGCCCAGCTTCTCCGTGTAGCGGAAGTGGTTCTGCGTGCCCACCTCGGGACCGTACTGACCGTTGATGAGCAGCAAGGCCGTGTCCGTCACGTTCAGTGCCGTCATTGCCGCGCCCACAAAATCGTCCGCTCCTGGGCAGTCGATGATGTTCAGCTTCTTGCCGTTCCATTCCACATGAAACACGGTGGAGAACACGCTGTATCCATACTCTTGTTCAACAGGGAAATAGTCGCTCNCCGTGTTTTTAGCAGTGATNCGACCGCGGNGGCTGATGATGCCCGCCTCATACAGAAGGGCTTCGGTAAGTGTCGTCTTGCCCGAACCGTCATTGCCAAGCAGGGCAATGTTTTTGATTTCGTTCGTCTGGTAAACTTTCATTGTTAGGTTAGGTTAGTTCTTGTTATGTACAATAGATTTCAAAATCGGGTTAAATTTACGGCTTTTTCTCGCTTCGTTCCTTGTGAAATAATATGTTCTACAACACTTTTCATGATTATTCACGTTTTCCATGTTCGTTTTGTGCTTGTCGCTGATAGAAAACCGCCTATTTGCTTGTTCTTCTCCACGGCTTGTGCTACCTTTGCAAAGTATGGCAGGCATCTATCTCCATATCCCCTTTTGTAAGTCGCGTTGTACTTACTGCGGCTTCTTCTCTACGACGGCTCTTGCGCAGCGTCGTGCCTATGTGGATGCTTTGGTGGCAGAGCTCCGTCAGCGTCGCGCTTTTTTGTCGGGGCATTCCGTCAGCACCATCTACTTTGGCGGTGGCACCCCGTCCCTGCTGCCTGCTGGCGAGGTGGAACGGCTGCTTTCCGCTATATATAATATATATAATGTGGAAGAAGGGGCGGAAATCACCCTTGAAGGAAACCCCGACGACATGACCCCCGACTATCTTGCCCAGCTGCATCGTCTCGGAATCAACCGCCTCAGCATGGGGGTGCAGACCTTCTCCGATGCCCGTCTTCGCTTCCTGCATCGTCGTCACACGGCAGCGCAAGCCGTTGCCGCAGTTCGAGCGGCTCAGCAGGTAGGGTTCGACAATCTCAGCATCGACCTCATGTTCGGTTTCCCCGACCAAACCTGTCTCGAATGGCAAGATGATGTGTCACAGGCTCTTGTCTTGGGCGTGCAGCATGTGTCAGCCTATTCGTTAATGTACGAAGAGGGGACTCCGCTCACTGCCATGCTCGAACGGGGCGATATCACCGAGGTGGACGAAGAGGTATCGCTTCGTATGTACGAATACCTCATCGACCGCCTTGCTCAAGCGGGCTTTCAGCATTATGAAATCAGCAATTTCGCCCTTCCCGGCTACGCATCGCGCCACAATTCAAGCTATTGGCAGGGTGTGCCGTATTTGGGCGTGGGGGCAGGTGCCCATTCCTATGATAGTCATGTCCGCTCCTTCAACGTCGAGTCGCTGACAGGCTATCTGTCGGGCATGCCAGCTGTGCAGGAAACCTTAACGTCCCACGAGCGTTACAATGAGCATGTCTTTACGGGTCTTCGCACCATGAATGGAATCAGTATCAGTCGTTTACAGATGCTGTTCGGTGCAGATTTGGCGGCATACTGCCTGCGCAACGCCCAGTCGCATCTCCAGAACGGGCTTTTGGTTCGCGAGGATGATGCGCTGCGCCTCACTCGTCAGGGGCTGTTTGTATCCAACGATGTGATGTCCGACCTGATGTGGACAGAATGAACTTCTTTCTTGCCATGTTTTGAATCTTGTGTTGGATGTTGTGTCTGTATAAAATATGCTGTTTTTCCTTGAAGCTGTACATTTGTTCCNTNCTTNNCGTGTTTTNTTNTAAAGAAAAGAAAAAAAAAGTGAAATTGCGAATACTGGATATGAAAACTCCGTACCTTTGTATCGGTTTTGAAAGCAAATTGATTGTTTAACAAATTAAAAGCAAAAAAATTATGAAGAAGTTGGTTTTCGCAGCTGTTGCTGCAATCGCTCTCACAGCATCTGTTTCATTCGTAGCTTGCAACCAGCCTGCTGCTTGTGCTGACTCAACTTGTGTTGATTCTGTTGTAGATGCTGCAGATTCAGTTGCAGTTGACACTGTTGCTGCTGATAGCGTAGAGTAATCAATAGCATTGCGATGCTACTTTCGGGATTAGGTATAATCCCCCAAGAGAATTGAGCCTGCCTGACATTCGTCTTGCAGGTTTTTTTCGTCCCCTTTAAGAGCACAGCCCTTGGATGCGATTGCGTATCCGAGGGCTGTGTTGTGTCGTACTCGCCAAGCAAAGGGACAATCCACAGCCCCCAAATCGATGTCCCCGACTCCGACCAACCGATGTCG
>WFMB01000064.1 GCA_009177185.1 Bacteroidales bacterium | reverse complement strand
TTGTACCCAATCATCCGATACTTTATCAATTAAAGGGATATCTGTCTATTTTATTACTTTTCATCGTCAATTCTAATATGATGTTCCGTAGTAAAACAAAGTATTCTCGAATGTTGCTTACTCAGTCTTGGCAAGCCTCCTTTTATTATTATAGTCGATTGCTTATAGGATTCATTACAAGTGTTTTTCCATATAGGTATTGGTGTTTTTTGTTTGATAAATTTGTTTCGTCAAAGAAAGTGACAAAACGAGTTAGCATTCATTCTGGGCGGAATCATTATTTTAAAGAAACTCTTGCAACGGAAGTTTTCTTCCCTTTCAGGAAAGTCTCTTTTGAAAATTTAGTGGCTTATGTTCCTAACGATGTCAATATGTATCTAAAGACTTTATATGGGGAACATTACAAAGACATACCGCCTGTAGAAAAGCGTGAACAGCATATTTGTACACAGCTTGAGTTATAAGCTGATGCTTTGTTTTTTACAAATTCTTCATTAGGTACGGATTTATTCGACAAATGTCGTGTGTTTGTCATGTAGCACTAATTTCTGATGTATGTCGTTTATGTTGCTTTGATTTAGTTCTTGATTCCTTTGGGGTATATATGATGGTCATACCATGAGAGTTTTTCGCTCGTGTGAGTCATTGATGCGTTTATGAGCTTCACCAATAGTGGTATGTTCATATTCCGAACAGGTGTACCTGTAAGATTGCTATTCATGATAATGACAAAAATCGGTTCTGTATGTTATTCTATGGGGAATCTGTATGTTTTTACATTGCCACAAGAAAGGCGTATTTCATGGAGTTTATGTAAACAACATTAAATATAATCATGAGAATCTTACATATTTCCNNATANTATTTCCCTNANATGGGTGGGNTNGNGAACATNTGCNANTANCTTGTAGNGCAGATGCNTTGGCATGACACGAGTGTANTGTGCTTCAATGGCGGCGGAGCGGATATCGTAGACGAAATCAATGCTCATCGTGTGTATCGTGCTGGTTCCTTTATTAACATAGCACGGCAAGCATTTTCGTTTTCATATAAGAATGGGCTGAAATGGGCTATCCTAATGGAAAAGCCAGATGTGATACAATTCCATTGGGCAAATCCGTTTCCAGCGGTTTTGCTACGCATGGTGATGCCCAAAGGTGTAAAGCTGGTGCTGCACTGGCACATGGACATCGTTCGCCAATGGTATTTTCATTGGGCTGTGAAGCCATGGGAAAAGTGGTTGATAAATAGAGCTGACCGCATAGTTGTGACCAGTCCTCAATATCGTGATGGGTCAAAGTGTTTAAGAAACGTGAGAAAAAAAGTGAGGGTAGTGCCCAACGCCATAGAGGACAATACGTTTGCTCTACATGAAGGCGACATGGAGCGTATTGATGAAATAAGAGCACAATACGGGAATAAGCCTATTGTCTTTTTCATGGGTAGGCATACGAAGTACAAAGGGCTTCATCATCTGATAGAGGCGGAGCGGTATATGAGGTCTGATTGTGTTGTTGTGATAGGTGGACAAGGACCATTGACTAAAAAACTCAAGACTTTAACAGAAAAGCGTGGTTCTAAACGTATTCATTTTATCGGTCGTTTGTCTGATGAGGATTTACGTTGTTATCTGTACGCTGCAAGTGTGTTCGCATTCCCGTCAGTCACGAAGAACGAGGCTTTTGGAGTTGCTTTGGCGGAAGCCATGTATTGTAGTACACCTGCTGTTACATTTACGATAGAAGGCAGTGGGGTGAATTGGGTCAATCTTGATGGTGTGACAGGGATAGAAGTGGCAAATGGTGATGACAAGGCATACGCGGAGGCGGTGGACAGATTGGTAACCGATAAGGCTTTGCAATCAACATATGCAAAGGCTGCGCATAAACGTGTGTCAGAGAACTTCCTCATAAGGAATATGGTGGATGCGATGGAGAATGTTTATAACGAGTTGGAAAACAAATTGTGATATGAATGTTTAGTCCTGCTCGTGTGAGAAAATTACAAATTTCAACCAATATAAGTGGCAAGAAGATGAAAGAGAGTGGGTATCAGTTCAAGTACACCTTTGAGGAAGCGATTACAGATTGGCTTGAAGATAATAAACATCAATGCTTGGAGTGAAGAATAGATGGCGACAAAAAGCACCTATTTGACTTTCATCCGTTATTGTATCAATGAACAGCAGTGCATCCCAGTCATCAAGGATTGGAATGCACTGTTTTTGTTCATGAAGGAGCAAGCGCTACTTGGTGTAGGGTTTCGTGGAGTGGAGCGGATGAAGGCTGCGGGAATAGATATCCCCAAACCTGTATTCCTGAGGTGGTATGCTCTGAGTGAGAAGATTAGAGTTTGTAATGCGTTGATCAATAGGCGTTGCACAGAGCTGGTGAAGATGTTGGACGCGGATGGATTTCGTTCCTGCATATTGAAGGGACAGGGAAATGCGCTCATGTATCCAGAACCCTATATGCGCAATCCCGGAGACATAGACGTTTTTGTCATGCGCACGGAAAGGGCGAGCGTCGGAGAACGTCGCAGGGAGGTGATGGACTATGTGAGAGAACGCTTTCCTGAGACGGACATTCGCTACCAACACATTGACTGTCTTGTGTTTAGGGACGTGCTGGTGGAGGTGCATTTTATTCCGACGGTTATGAATAACCCCATGTATAATCAGCGTATCCAAAGGTGGACGGAAACGCAGATGCCGAAACAATGCGGAAACATGGTTCGTTTGCCAGATAATGTGGGAGTCATTGCGATGCCGACAGCGGATTTCAATGTCATCTATCAGCTATCCCACATGATGCACCACTTCTTTGATGAGGGGCTCGGATTGAGACAGGTGATGGACTATTATTATGTATTGAAANTGTGGAGTCGTGCCNCTGNGGAAAAGGTNAGAATGNCGTTGGTAGGGGAACTTAAATATCTGGGGTTGTACAAGTTTGCAGGAGCGGTGATGTATGTCCTGCGGGAAGTGTTTGATATGGAGGAGGGGCTGATGATTGTTCCCGTGGATGAGTGGAGAGGAAAGACTTTGATGGCGGAGATTCTGAAGGGTGGTAACTTTGGCAAGTATTCTGGCTTGACGGGGTATAGCATGGGAGTGAAGTATTTCTTGAAGATACGACGCAACCTGCGTTTCGTTCTCGAATACCCTGCGGAGGCATTGTGTGAGCCTGTTTTCAGGACTTGGCATTTCTTTTGGAGAATAGCGAATAGGTAAGCGAGAGAAAAAACGGAATCAAGGACGCCGCGTGTCTGGATAGAAGAGACACGCGGCATTTTTTGTGCCCGTGAGAACCATGACATTTGCCTGTTGCAAAGATGTTGGCTTCACTGCCTCTAAATCGGAGTCCCCGACTCCGACCGACCGATGTCGAGGACTCCGGCTGGTCGATGTCGGGGACATCGTTTTGGGGGGCTTTCTGAGGGAAGGTTAGTTGTCGATGAATCTTTGGTTAATTGGAGAGTATTCGTCGATGCGGCGGTCGCGAAGGAAGGGCCACCAACGGCGTACGTTTTCGCTGCGTTGGAGGTCGATGTCAACCACTTGTATTGCTTCTTCATTTTCGGGAGCTTGGTAGAGGAGTTCGCCTTGTGGACCTGCGACAAAGCTGGAACCCCAGAACTGGATGCCATGAGTTTGACCTGATGGGTCGGGCTCGTGACCTGTGCGGTTGACGGCAATGACGGGTAGCCCGTTGGCGACGGCATGACCACGTTGTACGGTTATCCAGGCTTCACGTTGACGTTGTTGCTCGTCAGGAGTGTCGGACGATTCATAGCCGATGGCTGTGGGGTAGATGAGTAGTTCTGCTCCTTGCAGTGCCATGAGGCGTGCTCCTTCGGGATACCATTGGTCCCAGCACACTTGTACTCCCAGCCGTCCTACACTTGTCTGAATGGGATGGAANCCGANGTCGCCTGGNGTGAAATAGANTTTCTCGTAGTANGCAGGGTCGTCGGGAATGTGCATNTTGCGGTATTTGCCAGCGATGGAGCCATCTTTTTCCAGCACTACGGCTGTGTTGTGGTAAAGCCCTGGCGCACGGCGTTCAAAAAGTGAGGTGACGATGACAATGCCCAGTTCTTTTGCCAGTTGACCGTATAATTCAGTGGATGGACCGGGGATGGGTTCTGCCAAGTCAAAGAGGGTGGTGTCTTCCGTTTGACAGAAATAGAGAGAGTTATGCAGCTCTTGCAGGACGACGAGTTGTGCGCCTTGTTGTGCTGCTTGACGAATTGCCTCGCAGAGGTGGTCTTTGTTTTGTTGTGTGCTTTCTCCACACGCACGTTGGATGATTCCTACTTTCATGTTGAACATTTTGGCGACAAATGTATGATTTTTTCTTGGGATGTGGGTTGTTTGCGACAAGATTTTTGTACCTTTGCAAATAATTTGAAACAATTTATCTGAACAGATATGCCCCAAATATCCATACGAGGAACGGAAATGCCCAGTTCGCCCATTCGTAAACTGGCTCCGTTGGCAGAAGACGCCAAGAAGCGTGGCGTGAAGGTCTATCATCTGAACATTGGACAACCTGACCTGCCCACTCCTCAGGTGGCACTTGATGCCATTAAGAACATTGACCGCAAGATTCTGGAGTACAGTCCTTCGCAGGGCTACCGCAGCTATCGTGAGAAGCTGGTGGGTTATTACGCTAAGTTCGATATCCATTTGTCGGCTGATGATATCATCATCACCAGTGGTGGGTCTGAGGCGGTGCTTTTTTCGTTTTTGGCTTGTCTGAATCCTGGTGACGAAATCATTGTGCCTGAACCTGCATACGCCAACTACATGGCGTTTGCTATTTCGGCAGGTGCAGTCATTCGTACCATTGCTACCACCATCGAGGAGGGTTTCTCTCTGCCCAAAGTGGAGAAGTTTGAGGAGCTTATCAACGAGCGTACTCGTGCCATTCTCATCTGCAATCCCAACAACCCGACGGGTTATCTCTATACACGCCGTGAGATGAACCAGATTCGCGACCTCGTGAAGAAGTACGACCTTTATCTCTTTTCTGATGAGGTTTATCGCGAGTTCATCTACACGGGTTCCCCCTATATCTCGGCTTGCCATTTGGACGGCATTGAGCAGAATGTGGTGCTGATTGATTCCGTGTCGAAGCGTTACAGCGAGTGCGGCATCCGTATCGGTGCGCTCATTACGAAGAATGAGGAAATCCGCAAGGCTGTGATGAAGTTCTGTCAGGCACGTCTTTCTCCGCCATTGATTGGTCAGATTGCGGCAGAGGCGAGTCTTGATGCACCTGAGGAGTATAGCCGTGACATCTACGATGAGTATGTGGAACGACGCAAGTGTCTCATTGATGGCTTGAACCGCATCCCCGGTGTGTATTCGCCCATTCCGATGGGGGCTTTC
The DNA here is from genome assembly GCA_009177185.1 of Bacteroidales bacterium. GTDB lineage: Bacteria > Bacteroidota > Bacteroidia > Bacteroidales > Bacteroidaceae > Minthosoma. Next base: position 5,887 of record WFMB01000064.1, on the reverse strand, counting down.
TACACGGTGGCAAAGTTGCCCGTCGATGACTGCGAGAAGTTCTGTGCGTGGTGTCTCTCAGACTTTAACTACGAGGGTGAGACCGTGATGATGGCTCCAGCATCGGGCTTCTACACCACACCTGGTGCAGGCAAGAACGAGGTGCGTATTGCCTATGTGCTGAAAAAGGAAGACCTGGTGAGGGCGCTTTTTGTGCTGAGAAAGGCTTTGGAGGCTTATCCTGGGAGAATTTCGGTTAATAATTAGCAGGTAGTGTGGGGGGCGCAAGCGTCGCATTAGCCAAGCTGATAAGTGTTAAGAGTTAGCTGTTGATCAAAACGGGCATGTCTTTTGAACGGTTCATAGCCAGACGCATTTACGCAGAGAAGACGGAGGACGGGGAACGCTTTTCTCGTCCTGCCATTCGTATCGCGATGCTGGGTGTGGCGATAGGCGTGGCGGTCATGCTGGTGAGCTTGGCCGTGGTGCTGGGGTTCAAGCATGAAGTGAGTGAGAAGGTTATAGGTTTTGGTAGTCATATTCAGGTGGTGAGCCTCACACAGAACCAAAACTATGAGGTGTTGCCCGTCTTGACCAATGACACGCTGATTCGCAAGGTGAAGAAGGTGGGTGGAATCCGCCACATCCAGCGTTATGCCACNNGAATCGGCANTTTGAAGACAGAGGAGGANTTTCGTNGCATGANNTTCAAGGGAGTAGGGGAGGATTACGACCTTGCGTTTTTGAAGAGTTGTCTCAAAGAGGGACGTTTGCCTAAGTTCTCTTCTCAGAATGGCACGAACGAGATACTTCTCTCGCAGCAGGTGGTCACAGACCTTGGTGTGAAAGTCGGTGACAAGATTTATGCTTATTTCATGGGTGACGAGTCAATGCGTGCCCGTCGTTTCAAGATTGTGGGCGTCTTTGCCACCAACATGAACGACTATGACAAAAACTATGTCATCACCGACATCTATACGGTGCGGAAATTGAATGAATGGGATGAGGAAATGTCGTCTGGATTGGAGGTGGCAGTGACAGGCTTTGACCGTTTGGAAGAATTGACCAAAAAGCTTCAGTATATCCATAAGACAAAAGACCGTAATGGGGTCACATACGGCGTGTTCAGCATCAAGGACATTGCGGCGCACACGTTTGCGTGGTTGGCTGTGCTTGACATGAATGTGGTGATGGTTCTCGTGTTGATGATTTTGGTGAGTGCTTTCACTGTTGTGAGTGGTTTGCTGATTATTATGTTGGAGCGTATCAACATGATTGGCACGCTGAAAGTATTGGGGGCAACGAATGTGTCGGTTCGACGCATTTTTATCCATTTCTGCATTATGCTGGTGGGCAAGGGGCTTCTTTGGGGCAATTTCTTCGGATTGCTCTTCTGTTGGATTCAGCGGCAGTTCCATGTCGTATCCCTCGATGCCTCTGTCTATTATATTGACTCCGTACCCATTCAGTTCAACTGGTGGCTCATTCTGGCAATCAATGCCATTACGTTGTGTATCTCGACGCTGGTCATTTGGGGCAGTTCGCATCTTATCAGCATCGGACAACCATCGGAGACGATTAGATATGAATAAAAATAAAAACAAATAAATATGATGGAATTAGCTAAGAATTATAACCCTTCGGAAGTGGAGGGGAAGTGGTATCAGTACTGGCTTGACCACAAGCTCTTTGCCAGCCGTCCTGATGGACGTGAGTCATATACCATCGTGATTCCGCCACCCAATGTGACGGGTGTGCTGCACATGGGACACATGCTCAACAACACCATTCAGGACATCTTGATTCGTAAGGCCCGTTTGGATGGAAAGAATGCTTGTTGGGTGCCAGGCACCGACCACGCATCCATTGCAACCGAAGCCAAGGTGGTGAATCGTTTGGCTGAACAAGGCATCAAGAAGCGTGACCTTACCCGTGAGGAGTTCCTGAAGCATGCTTGGGCATGGACTGATGAACATGGTGGCATCATCTTGAAGCAGTTGCGCCATCTCGGTGCGTCGTGCGATTGGGACAGAACTGCTTTTACGATGGACGAGAAGCGCAGCGAGAGCGTGCTCAAAGTGTTTGTTGACCTCTATAAGAAAGGACTCATCTATCGTGGTCTCCGTATGGTCAACTGGGACCCAAAGGCTCAGACTGTGCTTTCTACAGAGGAAGTGATTTATCGTGAGGAGAAGAGCCATCTTTTTCATCTGAGATATTATGTGGCAGATGCCGATACTAATCCTGTGAAGCCTACAGGTGAGGAAGGCGAGGTGTTGCACCAAGATGAGCAGGGACGTTACTATGCAGTGGTGGCCACCACACGCCCTGAAACCATTATGGGCGATACCGCGATGTGTGTCAACCCTAAAGACCCTAAGAACCAGTGGCTGCGTGGTCACAAGGTGATTGTGCCATTGGTGAACCGTGTCATCCCAGTGATTGAAGACCGCTATGTGGATATTGAGTTTGGAACGGGTTGCTTGAAAGTGACTCCTGCCCATGATGTGAACGACTACGCACTGGGTAAGGCGCACAACCTTGAAACCATCGACATCTTTAACCCTGATGGTACACTCTCCGAGGCAGCAGGTCTTTATGTGGGTCAAGACCGCATGGCAGTACGTAAGCAGATTGCCATTGATTTGCAGGCAGCGGGCTTGATGGAGAAGATTGAGGACTATGACAATAAGGTGGGCTATTCTGAGCGCAACCAAGACACTGCGGTGGAACCTCGTCTCTGCAAGCAGTGGTTCCTCTCCATGAAGCACTTTGCCGACATTGCCCTGCCGCCCGTGCTTGAAGGGAAAATAAAGTTCTATCCAACTAAGTATGTCAATACTTACCGCAACTGGATGGAGAACATTCAAGATTGGTGCATTAGTCGCCAGCTCTGGTGGGGACATCGCATCCCTGCCTATTTCCTGCCTACAGGGGAGGATGAAGAAGAGAAATATGTGGTGGCACTCACTGCTGAAGAGGCATTGGTAGAGGCTAAGAAGATGCCTGGTTATGAGAATATCACAGCCGACCAGCTCAGACACGATGAAGATGCTCTTGACACTTGGTTCTCTTCATGGCTTTGGCCTATCTCTCTCTTTGATGGTATCAACAATCCTAACAATGAGGAAATCAACTACTACTATCCTACCTGCGACCTTGTGACCGCCCCCGACATTATCTTCTTCTGGGTGGCTCGCATGATTATGGCTGGTGAGGAGTACATGAAGGATGTGCCTTTCCGCAACGTATATTTTACAGGTGTGGTGCGTGACAAGCTTGGTCGCAAGATGTCCAAGTCGCTTGGTAACTCTCCTGATCCGCTGGGGCTTATCGACAAGTATGGTGCCGACGGTGTGCGTATGGGTATGCTCTTGTCCGCTCCAGCAGGCAATGACATTCTCTTTGATGAACAGCTCTGTCAGCAGGGTGCAGCATTCTGCAATAAGATTTGGAACGCCTTCCGACTGGTGCAGGGTTGGGAAGTGTCTGACTCGCTTGCACTGCCCGAAGAGAACAAGAAGACTATCGCATGGATGGAGGCAACCATCAAGACGGCTGTGGCTGAAATCAACGACCTCTATTCTAAATATCGTCTGAACGAGGCTTTAATGGCAGTGTTCAAACTCTTCACAGATGAGTTCTCTGGGTGGTATTTGGAAATGATTAAGCCAGCTTATCAGGCACCGATTGATGAGGAAACTCTTCAAGCGACGCTCAACTTCTTTGAGCAGTTGATGAAGATTATCCACCCCTTCATGCCGTTTATCACAGAAGAGTTGTATCAACACATCGCCGAGCGCAAGGATGGTGAGAGTATCATGGTCGATTCTCTCATCCTCGATGCACCCACTGAGGCTGATGCCCGTCTCATTGCCCAATACGAAGAGGCAAAGCAAGTCATCTCGGGTGTTCGTGCCGTTCGTCAGAGCAAGAACATTTCTCCTCGCGAACCATTGACGCTTGAGGTGGTTGTTGCATCCGACGATGATAGTAACGTGACCAAGTGTCCTGCTCTTGGTTCTGTTATCAAGAAGATGGCTTCTCTTGTAGACATCCTTTATGTACAGGCAAAGAGTGACGGCACTTCCGCTTTTTTGCTGGGCACTACAGAATATGCTGTTCAGTTGGGCAACCTTATCGACACAGAAGCCGAAATCCAAAAGATGGAGGCAGAATTGAAGCATCTGCAAGGCTTCCTCGTCGGAGTGAAGAAGAAACTTGGTAACGAGCGGTTTGTGGCTAACGCCCCTGCACAGGTGGTGGAGCTGGAACGCAAGAAGCAAAGTGATGCGGAAACGAAGATTGCAGCCTTGACCGAGAGCTTGGCAAAATTAAAGAAATGAAAAAAGTCCGCTTGTCTCAATGACAAGCGGACTTTTTTCATTTCTGTCTGATGGAGAGTGCCCTCTAATCAGTTTTATGTTTCAGTTCGTTCTTTAGCTGTGGGTCGTCAGGATGCTGGATGACGTTTTGTTGGGCACAACCAGTAAGGTGTATGGCCCCCGTGCCGACATTGAAGACGGAGAGGCGTTGAACATCCATGTTGATTTTGATTTTTGCAGGACTATGCGAGTAAATGGAAGCATCCTCTGCTTGCAGATGGGCAATTTCAATCGGACCTTTGTCGCTTGACTCCAATTTGAAGGTATTGCACTGCACATCGTCCAATTTCAGAGTGCCTGTGCCGAACACGCCTACTTGTGCCTCTGTGGTTTTCCATGCTCCCTGACTGGTGAAGCCGCCATTGCCACAGATGCTGACACATTGCAGGTCAGGGCAGGACACATACATCTTCACGTTGCTTTTGTTTCCATAGGCGTTGATGTCAGGATTGTTGTCGGTGAAAATGGTGGTGGTGAAGAGGTTGNTCTCAAAGGTGGTGCTGAGATAGCGGAGCATGGCACTGTCACCCTCCACATCAATGTTGTAGTCANNTTGTGTGTAGATGATGTCAACGCTCCCCAAATTGGTGATATGGGTAAATGTGCTTGGAATCGTGNTATGTTGTCGGACGATGTTTTGTTTGGATTGCTTAGCCTCCGTGAGAGGGGCATCGTTGCCTTTGTCATTTTTCTCCGTTGTCGTTTGACGACAAGAAACCAGCAGGGCAATGGTCCCGCAAGCAATGTATGTGAGATATTTCCTATTCATGTTCATATAGATAAATCAATCAGTATTAAGTGCAAAGATACGAAATTTGTAAATAACAAATGGCAATTACCAACAAATTCAGCTAATAGGCAACAAGTAATTGAAAAAAATCTTTAAGTCGTGTTGAGAAATTGAGTTTGTTTAGGGAGTTTGTAACGATGGTGAGTACGAGACGAATGCCCTCTCGGTATATTTTCAACAGAAGCCGCAAGATTGGCGCTACAGACAAATTGTCTCGAAATAGAGTCAGAAGTTGGGATGAGTCAGGTTTTATAGTATAGGCAAGTGGTCGTCGGTGCCAATCGTGCCCTCAGGCTCCCCAAATGATAAAGGTTGAAAAAAACGAACAAGTATTTGTTGCAGGGCAAGAACGTTTATATAGAAGATGTGCCGCATTTGACAAACATGGTATAATTTACACATTAAATTAGTCAACAAAAGTAAGCTGCGTGACAATTTATGAATCATGTATGATGTATTGTGAATAGAATTGTGTATCTTTGCAACATTATATAAATCATTAAAAACATAAACAGAAATGGAGATAGATAATAGATACATTACTGTGGTTTACAAGCTCTACACAGTGGATGAAGGTGTGGAAGACAAAGAACCTGATGAAGTGGCTAATGAAAGGCATCCTTTCCAGTTTATCAGCAAGCTCGGTGTGGTGCTGCCTGCATTTGAAGAGGCGGTAGTCAATCTTACACGGGGTGATGAGTTTGATTTTACTATTCCTTGTAAGGATGCTTAT
>WFMB01000137.1 GCA_009177185.1 Bacteroidales bacterium | reverse complement strand
TTTGATGGGGCACTAATGATGTGATATAAGCAAAACGCTTTTGCAAAGATACAGAACTTTCCTTTACCGTCCAATTTTTCTTTGGAAAAACTGTGTGTGGTACTTTGGGAGGTTTGGGGATGTTTGCTTATTCATAACTTTGGAACAATTATTCATAAGTTATGAATAATTGTTCCAAAGTTATGAACGACTTTTGCGGTGGAAGCGGAGAGGTTCTGTTTGTGGGGGAGAGGGGAGTGGTGTTGTGGAAGGTGGGCATGGGGATGGGCGACTGGAGGGCAATGGTGTGTGGCGATTGACAGGGTTTGTCATACGGGGTGTGCCACAATGTCAGTCGGAGGGGAGAACTTTGTCAGTGTCGGGGGCGGTTCGATTGGCGGAGCTGATGTTGGCACGGCTTTTGTCTTTCTTTATGGGTGTTGGCTGTCGGCTGTGTGCTGGACGGACACACATAATAAATAATAGTATTAAGAACTGAAACTAAAAACAAATAAGATTATGGGAAAGATTATTGGTATTGNCNTTGGTACAACAAACTCTNGNGTATCGGTTTTTGAAGGCAACGAGCCTGTAGTGATTGCAAACTCTGAGGGCAAGCGCACAACTCCTTCGGTGGTTGGTTTTGTGAAGGATGGCGAGCGCAAGGTGGGTGACCCTGCCAAGCGTCAGGCTATCACGAATCCGAAGAACACGGTGTTCTCTATCAAGCGTTTCATGGGTGAGACCTATGACCAGGTGCAGAAGGAGATTTCGCGTGTGCCTTACTCGGTGGTGAAGGGCGACAACAACACGCCTCGCGTGGATATTGACGGTCGCAAATATACGCCGCAGGAGATTTCTGCCATCATCTTGCAGAAGATGAAGAAGACGGCTGAGGATTATCTGGGGCAGGAGGTGACGGAGGCTGTCATCACCGTGCCGGCTTACTTCTCCGACTCTCAGCGTCAGGCCACGAAGGAGGCTGGTCAGATTGCGGGTCTCGATGTGAAGCGCATCGTGAACGAGCCTACGGCTGCTGCTTTGGCTTACGGTATTGACAAGGCTAACAAGGACATGAAGATTGCCGTGTTCGACCTCGGTGGCGGTACGTTCGATATTTCTATTCTTGAGTTCGGTGGTGGCGTGTTCGAGGTGCTTTCCACTAATGGTGACACTCACCTTGGCGGTGACGACTTCGACCAGGTGATTATCGACTGGCTCGCTGCTGACTTCAAGGCTAACGAGGGTGTGGACCTCACGCAGGACCCCATGGCGATGCAGCGTCTGAAGGAGGCTGCCGAGAAGGCTAAGATTGAGTTGTCGAGCAGTTCTTCTACGGAGATTAACCTGCCATACATCACTGCTGCTGGCGGTGTGCCTAAGCACCTCGTGACCACGCTGACCCGTGCCAAGTTCGAGTCGCTGGCTCACAACCTCATTCAGGCGTGTCTCGCTCCGTGTCAGGCTGCCATCAAGGATGCTGGCATCTCAACTTCCGACATTGACGAGGTTATCCTCGTGGGTGGTTCAAGCCGCATCCCAGCCGTTCAGCAGCTTGTGGAGAACTACTTCGGCAAAGCTCCTTCAAAGGGCGTGAACCCCGACGAAGTGGTGGCAGTGGGCGCATCCATCCAGGGTGCCATCCTCAACAAGGAAGAGGGCGTGGGCGACATCGTGCTCCTTGACGTGACTCCGCTGAACGTGGGTATCGAGACGCTGGGTTCTGTCATGACCACCATGATCGAGTCCAACACCACCATCCCATGCAAGAAGACTGAGGTGTTCTCAACCGCAGCCGACAACCAGACCGAGGTGACCATCCGCGTCTTGCAGGGTAACCGCCCCATGGCGAACCAGAACAAGCAGATTGGTATCTTCAACCTCANCGGCATCGCNCCCGCACGTCGCGGNGTGCCTCNAATCGAGGTGTCCTTCGACATCGACGCCAACGGCATCCTCANGGTGTCAGCCAAGGACAAGGCCACTGGCAAGGAGCAGGAAATCCGCATCGAAGCATCCTCTGGTCTCTCCAAGGAAGAAATCGAGCGCATGAAAGCCGAGGCGGAAGCCAACGCTGATGCCGACAAGAAGGAGCGCGAGCGCATCGACAAGGTGAATCAGGCGGACAGCATGATTTTCCAGACCGAGAACTTCCTGAAGGACAATGCCGACAAGGTNCCTGCCGACGAAAANCCCGCCATCGACGCTGCCATCGACACCCNCAAGAAAGCCAAGGACANCGNTGATGTAGCCCAAATCGACGCAGCCATCGAAGGTCTCAACAAAGCCATGCAGACCGCATCCCAAAAGATGTATGCCGCAGGTCAGCAGCCAGGTCCCGATGCCGGCTTCCAAGGCGGTGCCCAGCCCAACGACGGCACTCAGTCCAATAGCGCCGACGACGTTCAGGACGCAGACTTTGAGGAGGTCCATTGATGGAAGTAAATATCCATAAATAAACCACAAAGAAATCCGTGTAACTCAATTAGTTGCACGGATTTTTAATTTTTGTTAATCCTGATTTTTCTCTTGTTTTGTAACGATTTTTGGCGTAAATTTGCAACGGATTTGTACCAAAACTTATTTTGCAATGACACCCAACAAAAATATACATATAAAATCTACGAGCGAAATTTGACTTGTTTTAATCTAATTTTGAGTATGGCAAGAGCAAAGTTTGAAATCAAGAGAAAATGCGAAATCTGTGGTGCATGGTTTTATGCCAAAACCGTTGAGTCAAGATTTTGTTCAAAGAAGTGTAGTGAGATCGCAAGCAAGAAGAAAAAAGCAGAGATTGAAAAGTTGGCAAAACTTGAAGAACTGGTTGCCAATATCCCAGATTCCAGAGACTACATCAGCGTTCAAGAGGCTGTTGCCATGTTTTCTGTTAGTAAGGACACTATTTATCGTCTCATCCGTAAAGGGACAATTCCTTGTGTGAATTTGGGGAAACGTCTTATACGGATAAGAAAGTCTGACTTGGGAAATATGTTTGGCGGTAGAGAGTATGTACTTGACAACACCTTCAGACCTTTGCCAAAGCTTTACAACATGGAGCCAGAAAATTGTTACACTATTGGTGAAATCTCTGAGAAATACCATGTGAATGACAGTACAGTTTATCTTCATATTCGCAAGTACTCCATTCCAATCCGTCAGATAGGAAATTATGTGTATGCACCCAAAGAAGACATTGATAACCTATACAATTCTGGTAAGCCATGAAGAAATCGTTTACTAATACTCGTGTAACTGTTAGGTTACGCAAATCAGATTATTATGATGAATGGTACCTCTATCTGGAAGCTTATCCTGTTCGAGTAGAGGGAAAGGATAAGCCACAGCGAGTGAGAGAGTATATCAACCGTTCTATTAAAACACCCATTTGGGACAAATCGCGAACTGCCCGGACTTGCACTGATGGGAAAGTAACATATAAGCCTAAAAGAGATTTGAATGGTATTATTCTCTGCAAGTCTGAGTTGGACCAGGAGAATTGTCTCTATGCCGACCGCATTAGAGCCATCCGCCAAAAGGAGTACGACACCCAAGACCTCTATTCTGATGCCGATGCAGCAATGGCAGAACAGGTTGAAAAGTCGAGATGTGATTTTATCGCTTATTTCAAGCAGTTGGCCAATACCCGTAATGCTAATAATACCGATGCGGTTTATAATACCTGGTTCCGTGTATATGATCTATTGAAACTATTTGCCGATAACCAGCCATTACTATTCGACACTATCAATCTCCAAATGATAGAGAAGGTGAGGCAATTCCTTTTGGTAGCTCCAAAGGGTGCAGGAAAGAAAGGCATAATCTCCAAGAATACAGCGTCCTCATACTTCGGCATTTTTAAGACCGTCCTGAAACAGGCATTTATCGATGGTTACTTCACAGTTGATATTGCAGCCAAAGTCAAAGGCATACAAGGACAGGAAAGCAGACGCGAGCATCTGACACAGGAAGAACTTAACCAATTAGCTGCAACACCATGTAGTAATCCTGTTATCAAGAGAGCTGCCTTGTTCTCAGCACTAACAGGGCTCCGGCATAGTGACATCATGAAGATGACTTGGCAAGAGATTACTAAAGAAGGTGAGCACTATCGTATCAATTTCACTCAACGTAAGACGAAAGGTGTGGAATATATGCCAATATCCGATCAGGCATATCAGCTTTGTGGAGAGCCTGGGCATCCCGATGCACTCGTTTTTAGCGGACTTCCACAGCCCTCATGGATTTCAAAGCCCGTTGAACGATGGATAAAAGCTGCTGGCATCAAGAAGCACATCACCTTCCACTGCTTCCGCCATACATATGCTACGCTCCAGTTGAGCAGTGGCACAGACCTCTATACAGTCAGCAAAATGTTGGGCCATACCAACGTTCGCACGACACAAGTTTATGCAAAGGTGGTTGACGAAAAGAAGGAACAGGCCGCTGATACCATCAAACTGAATGTAGATTTCAATAATTGAGGCACATTTCGCCTCCTTCATACTAGGGACAAGACTCTTGACATCACGAGAATCTTGTCCCTTTTTGTGTCCAACACCCTATTTTGATGATGAAACGATGGTGGAAATGCCCCACCATCGTCCCACCATGCTTTCACCAGTTAAAAATCTTTTCTCTTTGAATCTCTTTAACAATATTGATTACCAATTAGTTAGGATGGTTTTGATAGAATCTTTGTGGTGAAAGGATGGTGAATCATTCCACCATAAATCCACCATTCAAAGCACCGATACTTTTGCAGTCGCTTTCACTCGAAAGTGGCTGTTTTCATATTGACGGCAGCCAATCTTAAAAACCATATTGATATGGCTGAAATAACTTATTCTTTTGATGCTATGCCAAAGATTTTGGCAGACATCGCCCAGAGATTGGAGGTCATGGAACGCAAGATTGACGCTCTGCAATCATTTCCGAGAGAGGATGCCGACGCTTGGCTAAATCTGAAAGACCTTTGTAATTATTTACCTAATCATCCAGCCGAACAAACGGTATATGGCTGGACAANCACTCACTTTATCCCTTATCATAAAAAAGGNNAAAGTATTGTTTTCCTCAAATCGGAAATAGATGAATGGCTTCGCAATGGCAAGCGGAAGTCTATGGGAGANTTGGAGAAGGAGGCACAGGCATTTGTCAACTNTAAACGGAAAGCGAGGTGCGTATGAATGTACTTGANCTCACCAACAAAGTGCGAATGGAAGCCCAAGACGTTAANCGTATCGGTCTTCCCNTCGATGCCTTCCCACAGAANCTGCAGGACATCATCTTTGAGGTGGCTCGCATAGAGCAGTTCGATTTGGAATATCTGACCATGAGTATGATGTCGGCAGCAGCTACCGCCATCGGCAACAGCTGCCACATTCGCATCCGTGGCTCATGGAATAATAGCCCTGCCTTGTATGTTATCCTCACGGGACGACCAGGGCAGGGAAAGACTCCACCACTTGATTATGCGTTTCGTCCACTTCGGGAACATGATCATAATATGCTAAGCCAATTCATTGAAGAGAACAAATGCTATGCTGAAATGAATGACGGAAGCATGACCAAAACCATTGACACTGACAAACCTGTTCTTAAGCAGACCATCCTTTCAGACTTCACGCAGGAAGCCATGATGAGAATCCACAACGATAATCAGCGTGGCATAATTATTCTGGTGGATGAAATTATGGGGTTCTTCAATAGTATCAATCGCTACCATAATAGCCCCTTGCTAACTCAATTACTGACTGCCTATAGCGGTAAGCCTTTGAAGATGTCCCGCTGCAATAGTCCCATGCCCATCGTCATTCCACATCCCTGTATCAACATTATCGGCACTACACAGACTCAACGTATTGGAGAACTCTTAACGAAAGAGAATGTATCAAGTGGATTGATAGACCGCATACTATTCCTCCATCCCAAAAGTCGCCAGATTCCAAAGATGCAGCTGAGTCAAGATGACTGGCAGCATGAAGGTGAAAGGGCTGATAGAGTATATGGTAAGTGGAAGCGAATGANAGACGAATNGCTTACATTAGNGCCTGACTATGATGAAAAGGGAATCATCATGCCTAAAGTCATAGACATGAATGCCTGTGCCTTTCAATGCTTTGCATCATGGAAGAATGACCTTGTGGAACAAGCAAATGCCATTGAGGACGACAAACTCCTTGATAGTCGCATGATGAAGGCTGATTCCAATGTGGCCCGTCTTGCGTTAATATTGCAACTCCTTAGTTGGGCATGTGGTGAGAAGCACATAGAGTACATCGATGATAGTTCTGTACAGGCGGCAATTCGGATGTATGATTATCTGGAACTGTCGTATTTGGATATCAAAAGTCACATGCAGACGGATGCCATGCCATCCTTAAAGAAGGTATTTATAGATTCGTTACCTGTCGAGTTTACCACCAATGATGCTATTATGGCAGGCAATGAAATCGGAGTCAGCGAGAGTACCGTGAAAAAAGATCTAGCCAAAATGTGTGAAGAACGGATTCTTCAGAAAACGAGACATGGAGCATACAAAAAACGACTCTGATACACCCGATAGATACATTTTACACTTTACATTTTNCCANAGNGNANAAGTGTNAANTTNNATCGTGTAANAANCCTTATTCAATNANTNAAAAAGATTNATAACTATGAATGAATACCGATTCCATTTACAGAAATACGCTGTCGGAAAGAATACCAAACAAACATGTCCCCAATGCGGAAGAAAGCGATGCTTTGTCAGATATGTTGACGAGGAAGGTAAGATAGAGTTCCCCGACTATGTGGGAAGATGCGACCATGAGGATTCGTGTGGCTACCATTATACGCCTAAAGACTTCTTCAGGGACAACCCCGACATAAAGCCAAACAACTTTGATAATGATTCATGTAGGTATAATATGACTAATAAGCCAGCCACGCCAATCAAGTCTAAGCCAGAACCCGATGTTCCGTCTTTCATGTCAACTGACACTATGCGAAAGACACTCTCGCATTACGACATCAATCCCTTATACCTGTTCCTATGCAAGACTGTCGGCAAGGATGCGACCAATAGACAGTTTGAACGCTATAAGGTGGGAACTTCCAAGAAATGGGGAGGTGCCACAGTCTTTTGGCAGATTGATCAAGAAGGCAACCTCCGATCAGGAAAACTGATGGGGTACAATCCCAAGGACGGACACCGTATCAAAGAGCCGATACCGCAGGTCTGCTGGGTACACTCGGAACTAAAACTGCCAGATTTCCATCTGAAGCAATGCCTGTTCGGAGAACATTTGCTTGCCACATCCTCTGCCACAGTCATGTTGGTGGAAAGTGAGAAAACCTGTCTGATAGCATCGCATTTCATACCAGACTTCCTCTGGCTGGCAACAGGTGGCAAAAATGGTTGTTTCAATGCGGAAGCCATGCAGGTGCTCCATGACAGGGATGTGATTCTGATGCCGGATCTAGGGGCTACAGACAAATGGACTAAGAAGTCTTCTGTCCTCACCCCCATCTGCAAGAGCGTGACCGTTTCAACTGTCTTGGAACAAATGGCGACTGATGAACAGCGCGAAGCGGGACTTGACATCTCAGACTTTCTCCTGATGCAGGAAACTAAGCAGATGATTCTCCAACGAATGGTTGAACGCAATCCTGCGCTTCAAAAACTCATTGATGCACTTGGTCTGGAAGTGATGGCTCCATCTCAATATGATGAAACTGCAACAAAAGTTGAGTCGGAACCACAATTCACCAGACTGGCAAAAAGACAGACAGAGGAAAGGAATGTAGAGGTCTTAGGCACGGCACAGGAGCAACGCTGGCATGGCAAGAATCCTGAGTGCCACAAGTGCAACCATTCGCATGAGAGTATCAACGGCACCTATTGTGGCAAGCTTCATCGATATGTCGAGTACGGAGGGGGTGACTGCGGCTTAGAAGCCGAGGTTCCTCCTGCTCCTGAGTATATGCTGCGCCTAGAAGGATTACCGAATAATCCCATAACATAATATGGACTTTTAGATTCGCCACGCTCCCTTAAAAAGTCCCATCATGCTCTCTGAGAGTTGAACAGCCGCTATAAAGCAAGGTCGCCGCACATGGCACAAGCCAGAAGCAATGTGCATCTGTGAGGGAGTGACTCTCTCCCTCAACCCTCCACTCAGATTCCACCCGAGACCCGATGAACATTTATACATTAACTTTATAACAATTTAGAATAAAATGAGTAAATCCAGAAACAACATTCCCCGTGCCGCCATCCATGTAGGTGCACCAGCCAAGTCCTTTTCTGCTGCGGAAGGCTACGAGCCAGAACGTCGCGGATGGGACGAGAACACCTATCGCTTGAAGAATCAAGACACCAACAACCATTACGATTTCTCACGCAAGCATCTCAACTTTGAGATTAACGGCAAAGGCGAAATCATTCCTCTTAGTTCCAATTCCGTGCCACTTCACGAACGCTTGCAGAAGCGTCTTAGCGAACTCGGTTTCAAACCCTACATAGACAAAAACAACCCTTTAATAATCTCCGACAACAGCCTCAACTGCACCGTTGGCATCATTGTCAGTGGTGACCATGATGTGTTGACTCGTCTTGCTTTTGGTAACCAAGATGTGGACTTTACCCTACAAAAAAGCAATGCCCATGTCGTATTGAAACAGGGTATCAAAGACTGGGCATTGGACACCTACCATTGGGCATGTGACCGCTGGGGGGCAGAGAACATCATCGGCTTCGACGTTCATCTTGACGAAACCACCCCGCACATCCAGATTCAGACCATCCCTGTTGCAAAGACAAAAGCCAGAGGCCGCGCATCTACCAATTATGTGCATAAGGATGACAAGTCGAAGGTGCTCTCACATAAGGTATGGNAGAAACTGCCTGAAGAAATCCGTGGCGACTTCGTAAGAACGGAAGCCGAACGNAGGGAAAAGGAATGTGNATNGTATGCCAGTGTATGGGGCAAAGACAAATATGCTGTGGGANACACCTATCACCAGATGCACACTGACTACTATAATGAGGTTGGGCACAAGTACGGTCTGGAGCGAGGTNATGACATTGCCATGCTGCCAGGCGAGGAGCGGCGTGAACGTGTCCACAAGAGCAANGCTGTGTTGNAGGCTGAACGNCAAGCCAAGGATNCCANCGNCNAGAACCAGATGGAAAATGAACGTCTGGAAGGCCAAAAGGAAAAGATGGCTGGTGAGGTGCAGGACATGAAGAAGCAAAAGGAACACCTGGAAGAACAGAAGGACAAGTTAGAGGGTGAGATACAAAACAAGGAGCAGCATAAGGAGAGGTTGGAAGGCAACATCTCTCAGCTGGAAGATTATGCTGCGGCATTGGACATCAAGGAGGAATACCTGATAGTACCAACCCTGAATACGAATCCTCTTGTAAAGAAGGCTTGGGATGACATAAAAGCCGAACTTGAAAAGCCCATCCCTGCCTTCGGACAGAAAGAATGGCGCGAGGAACGACGCAAAGCGATTAAAGCCATCCTAACAGAATTGCAGACTGCACTCATGCAGGCCATGAAAGCCCATAATGAGGATATACTGAAAATGGGCAAGTCGCTTTACCGTAAAGCTATGCAGAATGCAAGTGCCATCATAGAGCAGAACAAGCAGTTGTTAAAGGAGAATGGTCGATTGACTGAAGAAAACAACATCCTTAGAAAGCGGATAGCCTCAATAGATGAGAATGCCATCGCCCGACTTCGTGACAAGAAGGATGCAGAAATCAAGGAACTACAGGAGCGAGTTGGCAAAGCCGAGTCCGGGGCTGTCNGTTCAAGTNACAAGGCATATAGTGAGCANCAGCGAGCCGAAAGNGCAGCGANNCAAGTTCGGGAAATGATGGACATCCCAGAAATCAAGGAAATCTGGGAGAGCATACAGCAGAACAAGGAAGCCTTCTTGAAGCAGATTGACAAATGGATTAAAGAANGCGTTGCTGCCATCAGGGATTATGCAGAANGCAAAGACAACGACTTCCATCCAAAGCAGGGTAACTCTGTTGCATGGNGCATCATTGCTGAAGCATATAGATATNNCCTTGNTCCAATAGACGAGAAGCAACGCAAGATGGCTACAGCCTATCTATTAGAAAGGGTGTCATGGACTGATATGTCCGAGTTCAAAGCTGGTCTTACAGCAACCCGTACCCGACAGCTTTGTGATGCCATGACGGTTTCCAAGGATTTGATGGCGAATCTACTCCTTGCTGCTGGCGGCAGAGGTGGTATTAGTACAGGTGGGGGCGGTTCCAGCACTGAACTTACCAACTGGGACGGTACGAAGAAAAAGACAGGCTGGGGATTATAATGTTGAGATATGTTTCCACACAACATTTGA
Organism: Bacteroidales bacterium; assembly: GCA_009177185.1. Classification (GTDB taxonomy): domain Bacteria; phylum Bacteroidota; class Bacteroidia; order Bacteroidales; family Bacteroidaceae; genus Minthosoma. The sequence continues at coordinate 9,216 of WFMB01000137.1, read as the reverse complement.
GGAGTGTCATTTTGACACTTCCTCCTCTAAACCGTCATTGGGGCAATCTTGTGCGTTCGCAAAAACAAGTTGACTTCCGTGTAACGATAAGAGCCCCCTGCATTTTTGACAAGCATTTCCTTTATGTCTTTAGTCTTAATGATGTATGGTCCATATTTATTCATCATACAAACAACAGCTCTTGAAACTATTGCAAGAGAGGATGCGGCATTTAATCCTGACACAGCCATAAGTTTAAGCCAGTATAAAAGTGGTTTTATTCTTTGTCAAATACCTCCCAATAATCACTATAACCACTACCTACATAACGGATATATGGCATATGTGGCGTTTGATGGTTTTTGAACTTCGATTACTCGATTCTGCCAAATCTTCTGTTGAGATATGAAGATTGTTTAGGATTTGTTTCTATATCCATTTATCAAGTTCTTTATATTGAGGGACATCTTGGGTAACTCCTTGGGGGCCATCTTGGGTGTCATCTTGAGTATCACCCTTTGTTGGTTTCATAAATGTTACCACAACAAAGCCTCCATTGATAGACCATATTGGAGCAGCGATACCTCTCTTCTAGCAAGCCTCCATGATACGTTTCATCCCCACCCCCAGTTCTCAATATAGGTTGTACTATACAGTACATTAGCAATTGTCGGATTGTATGGGTATGATATGGATGTTTTCAGGTGTAATCTGCGGAGGCAGTATGTCAGGATTCTCAATCTCAATATGGTCATCGTAGATAGCGATACCTATGGTCGACTTACATTTACCCACCTTGATAATACTCTACTCAAAGACCTATTGGAACGGGGAACGCAAATCTTCAATACAGGGATATACCTTTTTTGCTCAGTCTGTAGCTGCTGCAACCGACTACGCAGAGAGTCATGGAGGAGGTGGCGTTTCCTGTGACTCCAACTGGGGACGCAAAGAAGATGAAGAGGAGATACTCTAGACTATACGCTGTGCAAGAATGGCACGGCACATGATGAAACCGAGGAAATCTAGAGGTTTACATTGGTAGTGATTTGTAAATAAGTATTGGAGACAGTCTGTTTCCAATACTTATAGTCCTTTTCTTACCATATATAATAATAGGAACAATCAATAACTAAAATTCTATATGTATATGGTTTACGGTTACATTCGTGTTTCAAGTGACAAGCAGACGGTAGAGAACCAACGCTTTGAGATTAATAAGTTCTGTGAGAAGCAGAGCATAGTGATTAACGACTGGATAGAGGAAACAATCAGTGGTACAAGGAATTATACCAAGAGACAACTTGGCAACCTACTGAAGAAAGTCAATAAGGATGACATTATCATCTGTAGTGAGTTGTCACGCCTTGGTAGGAATCTTTTTATGATTATGGAGATACTGAATATCTGCATGACCAAGGAGTGCCGCGTCTGGACTATTAAAGACAACTATCGCTTAGGTGATGACATCCAAAGCAAAGTCCTTGCCTTTGCTTTTGGACTGTCTGCTGAGATAGAACGCAATCTTATCAGCCAAAGAACCAAAGAGGCCTTGGCAAGGAAAAAAGCAGAGGGAGTTGTGCTTGGTCGTCCTAAAGGTAAAAAGAGTAGCCCAGACAAGTATAAGCTATCGGGCAAGGAAGTTCTGATTAAAGAACTGCTAAAGAATGGCACTTCACATCGAAAAATAGCGAAGATATGCAAGGTTGACAGAAACACTCTTGCACGTTTCATTGAACTAAGAGGGTTGGCAGTAAACTAATGACCCATTTTGCGCGGCAGGGATATAAAAAGATATGGATATGTNGATAATNGATTATANCNCATTAATANCCATAACGGCATCCGTGGACGCATNCCTCGAATCAAAATCGAANATTATCCTGCTGTAAAAGCTCATTTAGACCAGTATTGGGATAGAATTGCCACAAGAGCCGATAAAGGAGATACTCCATATAATCTTCGTAACTGCGCTTATTGGGAGGATTTTAATAAGCCAAAAATAATCTGGGGCGAAATATCTGACCGAAGTAAGTTTGCATATGAATCTGGTGGAAAATTTATTCCTGAAGCAACAACGTTTTTAATGNTAGNAAATCATCNTNCATATCTTTTTTGTGCATTAAACTCACCTTTATCAGAATGGTTCTTTTCTAAAGTAGGTACTACTACAGGTGTAGGTACTGTAAGATGGAAAAAATACACCATTCAGCAACTCTTATTACCAAACATTACAGATAAACAGCAGTACATCTATAACAACTTAGTTGAGCAATATATAAAAGGGACACTGTCAATGACAGGCTTTGCAATTAAAGTTAATTCCGAAATATACAAATCCGTTGGTCTTACCGATGTAGAAATAGATTATGTTGAGAATTTCTATCCACCATTAATATAAGTTATTAGCAAGCAGTCGTTCGTACAACTACTTGCTAATAAGCAATTTAATTTCCATTTCCGACAACTTGTATATTTGAAATGCCAGTTCATCAATTCGGTTCTCTGCTGCAATGGATTGGTGTACTAATACGTCTTGTACAAGACTTGTCATTTCCTTTTCTTGCTCTTTTGTGGGGCGTGCGATAGGAAACTTCATAACATATTGAGACAACATTCTGAATTGTCTTTCTTGTAATTGGGTCACATACTGCTTTACAAGAAACTTTCCTAATCTTGAGTTCAGTATGCCAAGTACATATCTCGGGTCTGTACTTTCACTACTCATAATGTATGCGGTATTTAAGACAACACTTCTTTTGTCATCATAAGAATAGNATGGGAACNGGTAGCCCTCATCTGGGTTATCAGTTTGTATTTNCATATACACAACTTTTGNTTTATAAAAATCCTCCCAATAGCTGATGCTATCCTGANTNTCAAACCACTTGTTGTTGNTCTTTTTTCGAGCTTTCACTTTCTCGCCATCGACAATATGTGTTTTACCTGTTTGTTCCAGTCTCTCAATACCAAACGAAAGTAGATATTGCTTTACTGCTGGGTATCTGTCAATGTCGTAATGGCGGGATGGAAATGTCGCAATTAAATACAAATTAGCCCAGTCATATCCATACCTCTTAATGTCGCGGCCTCTAAGAATCGGTCGTATTAACTCAGCCGTTCTTTGGCGTTCATCAGCATCCTTGCAATTTGCAAGAATTTCATTACGCTTCTCGGTAGATATGATAAAGGCATCATTGAAGCCTGTCTTTATTCCATAGTTAATCTGAATATCCCAGTCCTTCAAAGGCGTTCCTACTGCTTCAATCTTACGCTTAATACTCTGTTCTATTGGCGACAAAATTACCCAACTATCAGAAGAATTGAAGTCACAGATGGAGTTCTGTTGCTGTACGAAATCGCTCAAATTCTTTACACTGTCTTTGTTCTGCTTGTTAGTAACAGCGCAGACGGTTTCATGCAGGTTGTTTGACTTTGCAAACAATATGATGTTCGTGTCAACAGTGGCACTCTCAAAAATCTTCACACCTGCGAAGTCAATCAACAACATGGGATTCGTCTTGTTGGCAAAGAACTCTCTGGTCTTTTCGCCATATCCTGCCCGCATCCACTTGTTGGATGTTATGTAGCACAGATGGCCATTCTTCTTTAACAACTGCCATCCACGCTCATAGAACAGACAATAGATGTCGCCTGTCCGAGCGAAGGTTGAGTAATTGCAATTCTCGTATAACTTAGCTAATTCGCCTCCATTGTTTTGAAGCTGGATGTATGGTGGATTGCCAATCACAATGTCGAAACCATCTGCAACGCCGAACATCCATTCAGGATCGAAGAATGGACTGACTGCATTTTGATCGTAAGGATTCCATGCTGCCAATTGCTTTGCATCCTCTGGAGCAAAGTTGTCATCATCANAGAGTAATTTNGCCAGNTTCTCACGANGAGCNTGGTCTTTCTCTCTTAACCGATGCTTTGTTGATGCCGACTTCGCGGAGAAGTGCTTGTGGCGGATTTCTGCCAATTCATTCTTTGTCGGCTCTATCTCTGGATTCTCAAACAGGTTACCTTGTGCTGGTTTCTTTTTCTTTGCAATCAGAGAATTGGCAGAAACAAACTTTGTTTCAAGGTTAGGCAGCGTTGGTATGCCAAAGTTAGGCTTTGATGCATCCTTCTCACAGTCACATATCAAAGAAATAAAGAAGCGTAGCTTGGTAATCTGTGCTGCTATGCTCTGAATATCACTACCGTATAAGCAATTCTCGATGACTGACAGTTTGAGGTCATAGACACGTTCATCTGGCGAGATACGCTCCAGAATGTCTATCATCCTATTCAGCAGTCCCATTGGGAAAGCGCCAGAGCCACAAGCAGGGTCAAGTACCTTTACTGCTTTCAGTTTCTCTGCTATCTTTTGATAGTCATCCGTCTTTGTCTTATCAAATATAAAGTCGTGGCGAAACAATGAGCGGACAAATGCTGTGTCACCCAAATAAGCTATAAGGCTTTCGTCAACCATGTAATTAACTATCTCGCGTGGTGTATAGAACGAGCCACTTTGGTTTCGTGCAGTTTCTTTGGTTTCAGGGTTGTACGCTCCAAGCAGATTCTCAAATACCTTACCTAACAGTTCGGGGTCAAGTGCCACCTGCTGTTCCTCTGGAGAGTTTTCTTCAATGGTGAAGTTGTAGCGGCCCAAGATGGAAATCAAGCCCTTTTCTGGCTCAAAGAAAAGATTATTAGGAACTACAGCGCGATGCTTGAAACGGCCATCGGCAAAACGAGCATCATTACGGCTGAAGCCGTCAAAGTTATAGCATTGTTCCACGCCATCAATATAACGTGTTTTGTCCAGGCACTCAAATAAACCACCATTCAAAAAAGGTACTTCTGCAAACAGATTGATAATTTCCTGTTCGCTAATTAAAAACATTTCTGCATAGCGATACAATGTCTTCACGTCGCGTTTGCTTGAAGTGGNAAACTTACGGGTGTTATNATNTTCATCCNTAATAGCANGATTGAGCNTACCGAAGAACAGGTTTTGAAGGATNGNATTGTNATAATTGCCAACGGTCGTNCTGTATGGNTCGAAATCATTTAATATTGTGGCTAAAAAGTCAATATCAAAGATTCTGTCTGGGACCAGATTCTTTTGCTTGATGAACCACACAAACATGATACGGGTAATCATACGGATGACCTTTGTTTCAATGTCATCTCGGTCATCGTCTTCTGTTGTGGTATTATTGGGGAACGTAATATTGGATGATGGTTCAACTGCCCACTGATACCACTCAAACAGATCCTTGTAGAACTGTTTGGTAAGTGCTTCCACAGAGAACGCTGCCGTGATGTCGCTCAATGCCTGTTTGCTGTCACGTAGGACCTTGAACTGTTCAATGGCGGTACGGCAACCACGTCCTTCACCAAGAAGATAGGTGTAACGCTTGGTGTCAGTCGAAATTTTCTCATAATCTCCCTGCTTGTTAAATCCCCATGTCTCACTGACATACGAGAAGCGCAAAACACTTTCATTCTTTCGATAGCAAAACATGAATGCTCCTGCATAGCCCATGTTACGCCAGTCTGTCGTAAGCATGTCACGTATGCCACGACGGTTACGCTCTATATTCACGTTGTCTGTGAGTTCTACTTCATAGACCGCAATGGACTCCCCATCTGAGAGTGAAATCTTACCAAGGTTAAGAGCCTGTTTTGCTAGACGGCTGCTTACATGCACCTCTGATGGACGATTCCAGAAGCTGACTTTACCACGGAAAATGTCGTGAAGGAGTTGCTGCCAGGCTTCACGATTATATCTTGATTCTATAACTTCCTTGTAATTCATAAAGCTATATGTTATTTGAAGGATTCTGATAATATAATCTCGGCANCGGTCTCTTTCTCATTGAGCANGNCTNCCTCTGCCATATAATAAGGGGCATNNTTCTTTGNCATNTCAATAATCTCTGCCAAGGCTTCGTCATGCGTCATACGTGCCTTACCGCCTACACGGCGCAAATCTTTCTGTATGCGCTGCAAACGCTTCGCAATATGGGTAATGACACCACGCTCTGCCAGCGTCTTCAGTTGGGCCACTTTAAGATAGAGGTCATTGTCATCAATTTCACGCATGAAGTTGGTGAGAAGGCTGATGGCTGTCGTTACCTGAGCACCCATGTTGCCTTGGACTTCCTTTGAAGTCTCTTCCTGTTGGATTTCCGTGTCGCGGATGGTACGGAACTTCACCAAAGCTTTTTCTACGTGCTGATGATGCTCCTTGATGCGTTCTGCTGGTTTTTCTTCAGGAGAAGCTTTGAAGTATTTCAGGGCATCAAGCACGGAGATTTCCTCGGCATTCTCGGAAACGAGGAAGAACACCTTTCGGAAATTGGTTTTGAGAAAAACCAAAGTGTCACCAGAGAGAGTAACACCATCGACAGTGTGAGGCTCGCGTCCTGTACGGCTACGCAAAGAGAGCTTTGCTATGCGGTTATATTCCCTGCGGTTTGTCTGATAGAGCGAACGCAGTTCCTCATAATATGGTATCTCTTGATTGAAGTCCTTCTTCTGTTCTTTCAGGGCTTCATCAAAGAGTTTACTCAGATTGCGGTCAAGTATCTCATTTTGAGAATAAATCTGGTTGTCTTCACCAAATGTGGAGTGGAAGGTCTGTATCTTGCTAACTGCAATTTGGTTGAGATTGATTTCTCGGTTTCCTTCACGTGAAGGATAGAACACATAGTTGTATATGTGTTTCGATGCAGAGCCGATACGGTTCACACGTCCGATACGCTGCATTAGACGAGTAGAGTTCCATGGCGTATCATAGTTGACTATCACGTTTGAACGATGGAGGTTGACACCCTCAGCCAATACATCAGTTGTCAGAATGATATTGTAATCATTAAGCTTTGTTTTATAGTTGGCATCAAAGTTCTCGCGAATAGTCTTGAACTGCTGGCTACGGTTGCCAGATGAAATAACCAACACATCAGAACGGTTGATGCGACGTTTCAGATACTCTACGGTATCAACGGATTCTGAGAACACCACGAGTTTCTGTTCGGGGTTGTGGCCTGCCTTGAACAACTCGTGTTTCAGAAGTTCCTTGAACTTGGCAAACTTGGAATCGTCATCATCTGATATGTCCTGCCAGTCGTTCCACATCTTTTTAAGGATGGCTTGGTCGGCTTGCAACATTTCAATGAACTCTGGTCGGAAATCATCGGCATGGAAAACAGCGTTTTTGGGATTCGTCTCTGCCTTAGCGTTCAGTTTCTCTTCTATTTCCTCTTCCGACAGACCGTTTCCCAACAAGAGATTGATGTCAAGGTCTGGAGCGATAAACACCTTGTCATTTGCAAACATGTCCAGCATGTTTTTGTTGGCCTGACGAAAATTCTGTATGGATACTTGGAAGGCGTAAAAGCTGCTCTCCAGACGTTTCACAAGTCCGTTCTTTCGAATGCCAGCCAAACTACGGCTTATAAGTTCTGCATTGTCATATAAGCCATTGGAGATTTCGGGTTTCAGATAGGCTATAGCTTGATAACGCGCATACGTCAGCTCCTTGTCAAGTGTCTGCATGGCACGTTCAAAGAGATTGGCAAGATGCTCATTGAGTTCATATCGGCTTTCTACAGGACGTCCCACTTTCGGGAATCCGTTCACATCCTTGTTGTAACGTGGCACGCTTTCTATATCTGTACGAGTACGGCGAACAGTCAGAGGCTTGATTACGCGGTCGCGTACTTTTTCTGCCAACTTTTTGAAATCTCTTATATCTGCATCTGGGTTATTGCGCAATTTCCTAAACTCAACAATTAAAGGAGCAAAGAATGCAGTGAGATTGCCTACACCATCAATAGTGCAATGACGTGGGTCTTGGAACAACAGAATCTCGTTGTATAGGTCAGCAGGGGTGTTGTTCATTGGCGTTGCCGATATGAGCATTACCTTTTTCTTATAGCCTGGTATGTTGCCAGTTTCCACACGGGGCATTTTGCAAATTTCCTGCAACTGCTCAAAGGCTGAGGTCGTATGACTACGGAATTTGTGTGCCTCGTCCACCAACACAAGGTCATATTCATCGGCATTCCAGTAGTTATAATTGTCTTCGTCCAAAACCTTTGAAAGGCTTCCGTTGCTGATGAAGTTAGCATACTTGTCAATGCCAAAGTCCTTGAAGGTGGTTTTCCAGTTCTGTTCAACAGCAGGAGGATAGACAACAAGAATCTTGGTATGGTCGCGACCATTCTCAATCAAGAACTTCTTTGCAATCATAGTTGCTATAACCGTTTTACCAAGACCAACTACATCGGCAAGGAAAAAACCATCATAACGGATAAGTTTCTGATAACCCTCTATGACAGCATCCATCTGGTAATCATATTTGGTATAGCCTTCTGGCATGTCGAATGGATCATCATTGTCAGTTTCCAGAATGCGGTCAGAGAAATATTCCATGAGCATCTTGATGTACAGGTCATATGGTGAAACATCACCCTTCAGATATGTGCGGTCGATGGAAGTTTTTAGGTCATCGGCTGTAATCTCGCATCCCTTGGCTTCTTCCCACAACTGTTCAAATTCGTCTTTAGCAAATTGAACGTCCTCATGTTGTGTCATCTTCACATTGAACTCATACTGCCGTTCTTCGGTAATGCCAAGACCATTGCCAGACAAATTGCTGGAACCTGTTATAGCCATCCCTTGGGTGTATTGATTAAAGTCGTCAGGATAGAGTACGTATATTTTAGCATGTATCTTCTTTGATGGATGGCCGCGTAATTCCAACTTACCATCAAGAAGGTCTTGTACCATCTGAAACATGCCATCCTCAATCTCCTTTCTGTAGTTGGAACTTTCGATGTCCTTGCGAATCTGACGGAGACAGTCCTGTTTTACATCGTCCTCCGCACCAAAGAATAGTTTTCCTTGGCGAGCGGCTTCTGTAATATACTTATCCACATCTATGCCAATAAGCACCCTTACCTTGTTGATACTATCAAGGAACGGGCGAAGGGAAAAGTAACCAGACGCACGAAGGAAGCCTACAACCGCATCAAGATTCCTTATTTGTGGATTATGCTGTATCACGCCCTCAAACTCTTTCATTAGTGTATTCCCATCCCGCTTGGTAAAGATATGGGAATTAGACTGTTGATTCGTGCTCATCTATTATTCTGTTCGTGATAAATCATACACGCCTACCTCTAAAACGTTCGCAGGCAGGATTAGATTTTCTGCCTTAGGCTTATTCGTGATCGT
>WFMB01000006.1 GCA_009177185.1 Bacteroidales bacterium | reverse complement strand
CCGTATAAATCCTTGCTGATATTGTAGCCGTAATAGATAATGTAGGCTATCGTCAATGCTATTGCGAAGATTGCGTAAGGTGTCATTTATTCTTTGCGGTTATTGTATTGAGTTTAATTTGNCCGCAAAGTAAATCCTAATATGATAGGGAGAAAAATATATTGATNATAAAGTTGTTANGCTTAAATATAATTATGATAATCTGCAATAATCATACTCATTTTCATACTCTAACCACCATAAAGTAGTAAATAGAGATTTATATGAACTTATCCTTTTATATGCACAATAGTTACTCACTGGTATTTCATTCTCATAAAATGAATTGGTAAGTGCAATTTCTAATCATACTTCATAATCGGACTCACGGCCTAAAACATACCATATACCGCTTTAGTGATGTATCGCTCACAAAGCTATCTTGGTAGTAATCACATTATTAGATATTGAAAATATAAACATTTTGAGAATCACCCTAAAAATACCCCAAAAACATTTTGAGAATCGCTTTATGCACACCACATAAGCGGCTATAAACTAATCATATACACCAATTATATCGGAGTCATTCCGTTCGAGCTAAAACTTCCACTTGTGTAAACAATATCAAGTTGTAGTGGTATGAGATAAATTCTCTCAGATTGTAATCTGCTGGTAATCAAGATTTATATTNTCANAANNGNAAACANNTTGAGANTCANCNCATANANACCCCAAANACATTTTGAGATTCACTGNTATTTTNNTAACNTTNCACCTAATTTACNAGACTATACATGATANTCAAAAGAAAGATATACAATGAACTTCTNTCATGGAAACATGAAGATGATGGTTCTACAGCAATTCTCATCAAGGGAGCTCGTCGTGTTGGGAAGTCAACCATAGCAGAGGAGTTTGCTAGAAACGAATACGAATCCTATATACTGATAGATTTCACAAAATGTTCTAAAGATATCATTGAGCTATTCGATGATCTTTCAGACTTGAATCACATTTTCCTTAAACTNCAATTAGAGTANGGGACAACNCTTATCAATAGAAAATCTGTCATAATTTTTGACGAGGTTCAATTTTGCCCTAAAGCTCGTCAAGCTATCAAACATCTGGTTGCAGACGGAAGATATGATTACATTGAAACCGGTTCTCTTATCACTATAAGGAAGAACGTACAAAATATACTCATTCCCAGTGAAGAAAACGAGGTTAGTATGTATCCCATGGATTACGAGGAGTTCCGATGGGCAATGGACGATCATGCAACCATACCCCTGTTAGAGAAATGCTTTATGGATAAAACGTCTCTTGGAGATGCGACACATAGAAAGTTATTGCGTGATTTCAGGCTGTATATGTTAGTGGGAGGAATGCCCAAAGCGGTTGCAACTTTGCTGGAAACTAATAATCTTGAAAAAGTGGACAGAGTCAAAAGGTCTATCATCAGTCTGTATGAAAAAGACTTTAATCGTATAGATCCTACAGGCAATGCTTCAAAAATGTTCCGCCAGATTCCGGCACAGCTTACTGGTAATTCGAATCGTTATATGACATGGAGTGCAACTGATGGAACAGCGCAATCATCATTAGACGAAATTATCTCTGAAATGAANGANTCAATGGTTGTAAATATTGCTTATCATGCNAATGATCCGAACGCAGGCATGGCTTTACATCATTCGACGACGAATTTTAAAATGTTTGTCGGAGACACAGGATTATTCGTGACTCTTGCTTTTTGGGATAAGAANTTTACTGACAATATAATCTATAATAAGCTGTTGAATGATAAGCTATCCTCCGACTTGGGATACGTTTATGAAAATATGGTAGCCCAGATGCTCAAAGCATTAGGAAACGAACTTTATTATTATACATTNCCTACAGAGAGNGGCAAGCACAACTATGAGGTAGATTTCCTAATTGCTGACGGACATAAAATTTGTCCTATCGAGGTAAAATCATCAGGATACAAGGCACATGCCTCGCTCGATGCTTTCCAAAATAAATATTCAGACCGTATCAAGCATCGCTATCTCATATACACAAAAGATTTAAAGAAAGATACAGACATACTTTGCCTTCCAGTTTATATGACCATGTTCCTATAAGTTTGTATTTCCTATTATAAAGGCAAATGAGGTCGCACTCCAGTGTACGACCTCATTTTATCTTTTTACGGACAATACGGCTTCTTCCTGAGAAAGTCGTTCAGATCTTTGTAGCCGGCATAAACTCCGGATACATCAAAGATACCGTCTCTGGCTTCTCCCAAAGTGTCTACCGCTTTACGTCCGGCATCATCATTGTCAAGACAACAGGTGACAGTTTGGTAATGCTCCAGCCACGACATAGCACGCCGTAGGTTGCTGACAGAGTTGAGAATCAGAAAGTCCATCGTTTCAGCTATCCCGAGTAGATCACCTCTTTTACTAAGCGTTAGATAGGACAGGAAGTCCATGAAGCCCTCAAAGATTGTGATGTCGTTGTTTGCCTCATGCTGTCGGATAAGCGATATGTCTTTCGGACCGATACAACCTTTAAAAGAAGGGTTCCTTGCCTCAAATCCATGACGGACATTCTCGAATCCGAGTGCATAATATTCTCGTGGACCGAGACGGTAGTGTATCTCCACACAATAGCGTACAGCTATCTCTACGTCGATACTACGGCTTGTCAAATATGATAGTAACGGCCTTGCCGCAAGAGGTAACGCTCTGACATCCACGAATGGAGCGAAAGGATCCTCCTTCACCTTCTCTTTTCGGATATGGTTTCGTACTGTCACGTTACCGTCATACGCGTGCATGCGTTCAATCACAGTAATGATGTCTGACGTACCATAGATCAGTTTCCCTAGATCAATGATGTCACCACTCTCCAATGTTGCAAGATCATACCACCGGTTCTTTTTCTTGCTGACCTTGAAGGACGGATGTATATCTTGCCGATAAGGAGCATGGAAGAGCGCATAGTCTG